>DATMAN010000001.1 GCA_035560005.1 Burkholderiales bacterium
CGCTCATCGGCCCCTACGGCGTCGCGATCGAGGTGCAGGTGCGCACCGAGCAGATGCACCGCATCGCCGAGGCCGGCGTCGCCTCGCACTGGATGTACAAGGACGACGACGCCTCGCTCTCGGAGCTGCAGAAGAAGACCCACCAGTGGCTCCAGTCGCTGCTGGAGATCCAGAGCCAGTCGGGCGACTCGCACGAGTTCCTGGAGCACGTCAAGTTCGACCTCTTCCCCGACGAGGTGTACGTGTTCACGCCCAAGGGCCGGATTCTGTCGCTGCCGCGCGGCGCGACCGCGGTGGACTTCGCCTACGCGGTGCACACCGACATCGGCAACCGCTGCGTCGCGGCGAAGGTGAACGGCGAGCTGGTGCCGCTCAGGACCGAGCTGAGAAGCGGCGACCGGGTGGAGATCATCACCACCGGCTACGCCAAGCCCAACCCGGCATGGCTGCAGTACGTGCGCACGGCGAAGGCGCGCTCCAACATCCGCCACTTCCTGAAGACCATGCAGTACGAGGAATCGGCCGCGCTCGGCGAGCGGCTGCTGGAGCAGGCGCTCAGGGGCTACGGCGTGGCGCTCGCAGACATAGACGAGGCGAGCTGGGAGCGGGTGATCCGCGAAACGGTCGGCCGCACGAAGCGCGAACTCCTCGCCGACATCGGTCTCGGCAAGCAGTTGCCGGCGGTGATCGCGCGGCGCCTGGCGATGCGCGCCGACGCCGAGGCGAAGCCGATCGGGCGCGCGGCGCAGGTCGTCATCCGCGGCACCGAGGGCATGGCGGTGCAGCTTGCGGCCTGCTGCCGCCCGATCCCGGGCGACGCGATCGTCGGCTCGATGAAGAAGGGCCAGGGGCTGGTGGTGCACGCCGCCGAGTGCCGCAGCATCGCGCGCTCGCGGCGCACCGAACCGGACCTGTGGATAGACGTCGAGTGGGACCGGGATACCACGCGCATGTTCCAGTGCGCGATCAAGGTGACGGTGGCCAACCAGCGCGGCGTGCTCGCCAAAGTCGCCTCGGCGATCGCCGAGGCCGGTTCCAACATAGACTCGATCAGCACGGACGAGGACCGCGCCGTCTTCACGACCATGCTGTTCGTCGTCGAGGTGGCGAACCGCCAGCACCTTGCGCGCGTGATGCGCGGGCTGCGCCGCATCGGCGAGGTGCAGAAAGTCCAGCGCCTGCGGGAATAGCGCTACCAGCCGGCGAGCGCGAGCTTGCCGACCATCGTCTTCGACTCGACGCGCGCGTGCGCGGCGCGCAGGTTCGCCGCGTTGATGGGCGAGAGCCGCTCGGTGAGGGTCGAGCGGATGTCGCCGGCGTCCACCCAGTCCGCAACGCGGCAAAGCAGACGGTGCTGCTCGATCATATCGGGCGTGCGGAAGGTCGGGCGCGTGAACATGCCCTCCCAGGCGAAGCGCAGGCTCTTTCGCTGGATGGCGATGATGTCGGCGGGCTTCTCATTCCGGACGATCGAGCAGATCGAGCCCTGCGGCTTCATGATGTCGGCGAGCTGCGGCCAGTACTGGTCCATGTCGGTGCAGATCAGCACGTAGTCCACCTCCGGTGCGCCGATCTGCGCCAGGCCGTCCTTGAGCGGCCGGCGGTGGTCAATCACCTGCGCCGCGCCGAGCTCGCGGCACCAGTTCTGCGACTGCGGCCGCGAGGCGGTGGCGATCACCTCCAGACCCAGCCGGCGCCCGATCTGGATCGCCATCGAGCCGACTCCGCCCGCGCCCCCGATGACGAGCAGGCTCGCACCCGCCCTGCCGCCAAGGGCATCCACTCCCATCCGATCCACCAGGCTCTCGTAGGCGGTGATCGTCGTGAGCGGCAGTGCCGCTGCCTGCGCAAAATCGAGCGTCGCCGGCTTGCGCCCGACGATGCGCTCGTCCACGAGCTGCTTCTCGGCGTTGCTGCCCGGGCGCTCGCGGGAACCGGCGTAATAGACCTCGTCGCCCGGCTGAAAGAGCGTCACCTTCTCCCCCACCGCCTCGACGACGCCGGCGGCGTCAAAGCCGAGGATGCGCGTTTCCCCCTTCGCGCCGGGCACCGCGAGCATGCGCATCTTGGCATCCACCGGGTTCACCGACACCGCCTCGACGCGAACCAGCAGATCGTGCCCGGTCGGCGCCGGCGGCTCGGGCACTTCGGCATCCACCAGCGAGCGCGGATCGGACGCGGGAAGAGGGTCGTAGGCGAGGATGGCTTTCATCGGTCGCGGGCCGCAAGCAGGACCGCGCATTGTTGCGCGCTCGCCGAGGGTACCGCATCGCGCGATGCGCTGCGCGCCCGTTCCGATCGCGTGCGGCCGAACTTTTGGTAGGTCGTGGCGGATTCGAACCGCCGACCAACGGATTAAAAGTTGTGGATTTCGCGTCCGCAAACCCTTCCGGACCTTGAAGAATGAGGTATTTAGGCCGTCGACTCGCCTCTGAATTTCTCTCTTTTGCGCCGATTTGCTGTCCGCTAGTGGCCCAAAAGTGTCCCAAACTAGCTTCGGACCGTCTCCGGTTCCTTCGTGTGGACCATGATGCCGACGACCGTAACACGTCGCCGCTGCCGCTTCTTAAGTTGCTCGATCGCGTCTGACGCGATGCTGAGGTGGTCTGGTCCCTGCACGGTGGATTTCCAAATCGACAGATCTTTCGTCCTGTCGGTACGAAACGTGATGATGCATTGGGCTCTCATGCTCCAACGCTATTCCGTTCCCCCGGATCCGTCATCCACTGTTTCGCCCGATTTTATTTCCTCCAGAACAAGCTCAATCTGAGGATACCGAGAGTTGGAGTTGAAAACGACCCGATAGACGTGGCCGGCGCGAAGGTCGTGCAGTGAGTACGCCATGTCGACCTTGGGATAGTCCCCACTCTCGGTATCAGCCACCTCATAGCGATACTTGAATTCTTTCTGCTTAAGTCGCTGATCGGTGATGATCCTGATCAGTTCGGTCTGGCCACGCATGGCCACGCTGCCGCGTTGGACGGACAGTGGACTTTGCTTCTTGCGAAGTGTCACCACAGACAGGGGTTTCTTCAGCAATCCTTTGGCGGATCGCTTTGCCAGCTTATCGACACCCTTGTTATATGGGTCCTTGGCATGCCCTTTGACCCACTGGAACGTCACCTTCCCTCGGCACTTGAGCAGAAGCCTAACTAGATCCTTCCAAAGAGCTGCGTGCTCTACGGGTCGTCCTTCGCGATTTCGCCACTTGGCTCGGCTCCATTCAAAAAGAGCGAGCTTGTGACAGTCAACTACGTACATCGAGTCAGTCCGAATCACGATCGTGCGAGCGCGATTGTGCCAATCATCCTTCAGGACCTGCTTGAGCGCTGCGACGCAGGCGTAAAGCTCCATCTGGTTGTTGCTCGAGCTTTTGTATCCCTGCAACTCAAACTCCTCAACGGAGTCCTCGCCAGCGTCGTTCGTCGTTACGAAAAGGAAGGCGGCACCACCTCTTCGTGGTTTGGAGTAGGAAGAACCATCGGTGTAAACGGTCAGATTTGCAGTCGCCACGACACTAGTCTGCGACAAAAGCACTAGGTAGGCCCCGCTCTTGGCGTGCAGTTAACTGCACACCGCGGTGGAGCGCGGCTTCAACGCCAAGCGAGAGGTTGCGACGCACCTTTGTCGCTACTGCGGTCGAGTTCTTCGAGTGCGAGCATACACGCGGCCTTCTTCTCGAGAAAGGCGCGGCCTTCGTTCGGAACTATCCGGCCATCCTGTACCCGCACCGTCTCAGGTTCGTCCAGATAGCTGAACTGCGACAGCTCCCACACAAGCCCGTACAGATCACCGAGGCTAAGTATCGTCTCCGCGAACTCAACGTATCTTGGATGCGCGTGCCAGATTACGTTCCTACCGTCCTTGATGCCCAAGAACTCGAGGTGGCTTGCATAGTTGATATGCGTCTTCTCATTCAGGAACCCGTATAGGCGCCCTGCTTCCGGCGCATACCGCTTCAGGTCCGAGATCGCCGCACGCCCACGCAATCTGTTCAAGTATCAAACGCGCGACGGCGTGGCCCTCGAATCGATGCCCTATCCGGTATAAGAAGTGCGCAGAGAGAAAGCTGGCTGGAAGGCGCTCCAGCACTACAGCCGCCGTAAAAACCCCTGGCGACGGTTCCGGGCGTCCGCCCGTTCGCAGTTTTGACCGCACGCTAGTTATGTAGCTCTTGGTCAACTTGTACGCGACGACGTAGGCTTGGACCAACGGATCGTCGGCCCTGCTCTCCGCTTCCTTTGCGCAATATTGGCGCTTGGCGTAGTCGATACTCGTCAGGCTAAGTGTCGAGGCGACCAGAGCTGCCCGGACGTTTTCGCGAACATTGCCGACATCACCACGTCGGATCATCGCGGCATGGGAGGCGGTGCCGACGACTTCGAAGTCTTCGAGCAGTTCTCTAAACGGATCGGGTGCAACAGCCGCGGGCAGCGGGGATTTGATCGCCATATGCGCTCCAAGACGCGGTACAGGCGACCACCCTAGCAGCAGGGCCGACTTGGTGCGAATGTGCGGCTAAATCGGGGATCTTAGGGATACTGGAGGGCACCCACCATTGCCCGCCGCCGACCTGGAACTAGAGTTACAAAGATCGGCCGTGAATTGGGCGGCGCCGCGTGCAGTTAACTGCAAAAGGACCTTCGATAATTGAGGGTTATCAGACCCCCGGTCCCCGCTAGTCGATGCCAAGCTCTCGAATTCGCTTAACTTCGACTGCTCCATTCCGGCCGGCGCGACGGCGCCATGGACGGAATAACGGGATGGATGATGAGCTTCGG
>DATMAN010000002.1 GCA_035560005.1 Burkholderiales bacterium
GCCTCGCGCCGGCAAGCCTTGGTTCAGCGCAGCCCCGCCAGATAGTCGGCGAGCGCGGAAATTTCCTGGTCACTGAGCCGCGAGGCGATGCTGCGCATCATCTGGTTTTCGTCGTTGGCGCGTTCCCCCGCTCGAAACGCACGCAACTGGTTGGCGGTGTACTCGGCGTGCTGCCCGGCGATGCGCGGGTACTGCACCGGGATGCCCGCGCCGTTCGGCGAGTGACATCCGGCACAGGCCGCTATCCCCTTGTCAGCGTTTCCGCCGCGGAACAGCTTGCGACCCAGCGCCACTAGGTGGGCATCCTGGGCTGCGAGGCCGCGCGGCCTCTGAGCCGCATAATGCGCGGCGACGTTGCGTAGGTCTTCGTCGGACAAGGCCGTCACCATGCCCATCATGATCGGGTTGCTGCGTACGCCCGACTTGAACTCGCGCAACTGCTTGTACAGGTATTCGGGGTGCTGACCCGCCAGATTGGGATTGGCGGGAAGCGGGCTGTTGCCATCGCTGCCATGACAGACTGCGCATACCTGGTTTGCGACTGCCTGGCCTCTGGCAGCATCGCCGATGGGCGCGGATGCCGCGTCGACCGGGACGAGGGCAAGGACCAAAACAAGCGCGCGAAGCGACATTGGGGGAAACTCCTGCAGCCGTGCCTTCCGGCTCAAAAAAACCGCCGCGATTCTAACCCAAGTAAACCCGCTCACAGCGATGTTCGAGAACGCACGCTTCCTGGCTTCGAGCAACACGGTATCCAGACTCCCACTTGCGATTCGGGCAGAGGTGGCATTCGTCGGCCGGTCCAACAGCGGCAAGTCCAGCGCGATCAACGCGCTCACCGGCCGCAAGGCCCTCGCCAGGGTCAGCCGCACGCCCGGCCGCACCCGACAAATCAATCTCTTCGAAATCGAGCCGGGCATGGCACTGGCGGATCTACCGGGATACGGCTATGCCCGTGCACCGGCTCACCTGAGAAATGGGTGGCACTCGATGGTTACCGAATACCTGCACGGCCGACCACAGTTGATCGGCCTTGTCCTCGTCATGGACGCCCGGCATCCCCTTACGCCATTGGATCGTCAGTTGCTGGAGTGGCTGCAACCGGCCGGCAAGCCAGTTCACGCACTGCTGACCAAGTCCGATCGGCTGTCCCAGGCGGAGGCAGCGCGCGTCCTGAACTCTCTCGGGCCCAAGCTGGCAGCCTTTGATCTCCCGATATCCGCGCAGCTTTTTTCCAGCCGGACCCGGCTTGGGGTCGAAGAAGCCCGGCAGCGGATCCGGGATTGGCTGGCCTCGGGGACGGGGCAAGCGCCAGGCATCCGTACAATGCAAAGAAAAACCCCCGGTTAAAGGGGATCAAACCGGGGGTTAAAGCCTCAATTGGATTAAGGCACCCGCTCAGGGAGGAGAAGCGGGAGACATTACTGTCTGCTTACTAAGAGGGCTTTGGGCCGGGAAAGTTCCGCATTGCTTGCGGTGCCTTCTGCGGGCTCGGCATGGCCAGTAAAAGGATCAGGAATGCAAGTACTTGGACATTATCCGCAGCGCCGCATGCGGCGCCTTCGCAGGGACGATTTCTCGCGCCGCTTGGTAAGAGAGCACGTGCTCACTCCAAACGACCTCATTTATCCGGTTTTCGTGATTGAAGGCGCGTCTAGGACGGAGCCTGTCCCCTCTATGCCGGACGTGGAGCGCGTCACGCTGGATTGCCTGTTCCCGGTTGCCGAGAAATGCCTGACGCTCGGAATCCCGGCGCTCGCGCTATTTCCCGTCATCGATAATCGCTTGAAGACGCCGGACGGCAAGGAAGCCTATAACCCGTCGGGGCTGGTTCCGCGGGCCGTTCGAGAGATCAAGAAGCGCTTTCCCGCGCTGGGCGTGGTCACCGACATCGCTCTGGACCCCTACACCACCCATGGACAGGACGGGCTGATCGACGAGGGCGGTTATGTGCTGAACGACGAGACGATCGAAGTGCTCGTCAAGCAAGCCCTGTGTTACGGAGAGGCCGGCGTGGACATCGTGGCGCCCTCCGACATGATGGACGGGCGCATCGGCGCGCTGCGGCGGGCACTGGACCAGAACGCGCTGCAGAAAGTCCGGATCCTGGCCTACTCGGCCAAATACGCCTCGGCCTTCTACGGGCCGTTTCGCGACGCAGTCGGCTCGGCCGCTAATCTGGGCCAAGGCGACAAGTTCACCTATCAGATGGACCCGGCGAACTCAGACGAAGCGCTATGGGAAGTCGCGCTCGACCTCGAAGAAGGGGCGGACATCGTGATGATCAAGCCCGGGCTTCCCTATCTGGACATCGTACGCCGGGTCAAGGAGGAATTCCGCGCGCCGACTTTCGTGTACCAGGTCAGCGGAGAGTACACGATGTTGAAGGCAGCAGGACGCAACGGCTGGATCGACGAGCGCAAATGCGTCCTTGAGGCGCTGCTCGCCTTCAAGCGCGCGGGCGCCGATGCGATCCTAACCTATTTCGCCCTGGATGCGGCCACCTGGCTTCGCGGCTAGCCCGAGGCCGGCGCGTCGCGCAGCACTGATTCCAGCCAGTCGATGCGCGCGCGCTCGAACGGCCTGCCTTCCGCCGTGCTGCGCAGAGCCACACGCTGATCGTGCGAGGAGAAAACCGTGATCTCGAAATCCGCGTCCGCCTGGCTGACCTCGAAACTCGGCACACTGCGCTGCTGGTCTCCCACGTAGAGCCGCCGTTCGCGTGCCCGATAGGCGATGCCGCGATTGAGCAGGAACAGCTCCACCTCCTTGATGCTGTCTGTGAACAGGTGGATGTCGATGTCCGAGTATTTGCCCGCGCTGCCATTCAGTACCGACCCGGAGAGGAAGGGGTTGAAGGCAGCGAGCAGCCGCATCATTTCCAGGGCACGGTGTCGCAAGTGCCGCAGGTGTGCGCCCTGTTCGTCCGCCTGATAGAGTTGCTGGTAGGTCCGCAGCGCCTTTTCCACTTCCTCGTTGGTCGGCAAATGACGCGTCTCCGGGGCGCCGGCCTGGCGGGCGGCTTTGCGTTTCGCCAGGGCGTAGTCGTCGACCCCGTCCACCGCCATTAGCCGAGCGGCAAGATGCGCGATGCGCTCGCGCATGAGGCGGCTGTTCGAGTTCTCCTTCGCCATGGGCGCTTAATAGAGCTGGTCGCTGATCTCTTCAGCCGGTCTGCCTTCCGCTTCTGGCGTGCCCGGATCGCTCTCCTGCTCGGGCGGAACGTTCTCGTGATAGAAGTACTCGATCATCGGATGCGCGGCATTCCGGTCGCGCAGCCCGGTCTCAGGGTTGATTGCAGCGGCGACGACCCCCTCGGGTGCAACCGGGAGCTCCTCGGGTTTGCCCTTGAGCACGGCGCGCATGTACTCGATCCAGATGGGAAGGGCTGCTACCGCACCGGTTTCGCGATCGCCCAGAGACCTCGGGATGTCGTAGCCCATCCATACCACGGCGACCAGATGGCGCTGGAAGCCCGCGAACCAGGCGTCCATCTGATCGTTGGTGGTTCCCGTCTTGCCCGCCAGATCGACCCGTCCGAGGGCCATGGCGCGCGCCCCGGTGCCTCCCCGGATCACGTCCTGCATCATGTTAGTCATCAGAAAGGCGTTGCGCGGGTCCACCACCCTCTCCGCACCCTTGCCAGCCAGCACCGGATTGGCCTTTCCCAGCACGTTGCCCTGAGCGTCCTCGATGCGCTCGATGAAATACGGCACCACGCGGTAGCCGCCATTGGCGAATACCGCGTAACCCATGGCCAGTTCTAGCGGGGTCACCGAACCCGCGCCGAGTGCCATCGTAAGATAAGGCGGATGCTGACGCGGATCGAAACCAAAACGGGCGATGTAGTCCTGCGCGTAGTGCGGCGTGATCGCCTGCAGGATGCGAATCGATACCAGATTCTTCGATTTGGTCAGGGCCGTGCGCATCCGGATCGGGCCATCGTACTCGCCGTCGAAATTCTTGGGCTCCCACGCTACCGACCCGGTCTCGCTGGCGTCGATGGTGATCGGTGCGTCGTTAATGATGGTCGCCGGAGTGAATCCCTTCTCCAGCGCGGCGGAATAGATGAACGGCTTAAAACTCGACCCGGGCTGGCGACGCGCCTGGGTGGCGTGGTTGAACTTGTTGCGGCTGAAATCGAAGCCGCCGACTAGCGCACGCACCGCGCCGCTGTCGGCGTCGAGCGCCACCAAAGCGACCTCGACCTTCGGCAGCTGGACGATGGCCCACGCACCGGCGGCATCGTTCTGCACGCGGATCAACGCGCCGCGCTTGATCCGGGTCTTGGTCGGGGCGCGATCGCCGATGTACTTGGCTGCGAACTTCAGCCCCTCGCCGGTGATCTTGACCGTTTCGCCGCCCTTGCGGTACGCGGTTACCGCTCGCGGCGAAGCCTCGAGGACGATCGCCGGATAAATGTCTTCGCTCTCCAGCTCCTCGGACAGCGCGTCTTCCAGCTGCTCTTCACTGACCTCCTTGGGCAAGTCGAAATAGCCTTCTACGCCGCGATATCCCTGGCGCTTGTCGTACTCCAGAGCACCGGCCCGAGCGGCCCGATAGGCGGCATCCTGATGCGCCTTCGACAGAGTGGTGAACACGCGGAAGCCGCGAGAGTAGGCTTCCTCCCTGTAGGCGTCGTAGATGGCCTGGCGGACCATCTCGGCGAAATACTCGGCCTTGGTGGCAAACTGCTGGGCCTGGGCGGCCAGCACGATGGGCTCGGACTCGGCCTGCTTGAATTCGGCTGTGTCGATATAGCCCAGCTCCTGCATTCGACGCAAGACATACAGCTGCCGCTGCTTTGCGCGGCTCATGTTGACGAAGGGGTTGTAACGAGAGGGCGCTTTCGGAAGACCCGCGAGAATGGCGATCTCGCCCAGGCTCAGCTTGTCGACCGGCTTGCCGAAGTACACCTGCGAGGCGGCGCCGAATCCATAAGCCCTCTGTCCAAGGTAGATTTGATTGATGTAGACCTCGAGGATCTGATCCTTGCTGAGGTTTCGCTCGATCTTGAACGCCAGGAGCGCTTCATTGAATTTCCGGGTCAGAGTCTTCTCGGTCGAAAGAAAGAAGTTACGGGCGACCTGCATCGTGATCGTGCTTGCACCCTGGCGTGCGCTCGCCGATGCGAAGTTGGCCAGCGCCGCGCGTATCACGCCGACATAGTCTACGCCGCGGTGTTGGTAGAAGCGCTCATCCTCGGCGGCAATCACGGCCTGGCGCAATTTCTCCGGTGTGTCGGCAATGCGAATAAACGCGCGCTTTTCATCGCCGAACTCGCCGATCAGCTCGTTTTCGATGCTGTAGATCTGCAGAGGAATTTTCGGCTGGTAGGCCGCCAGCGTTTCGACCGATGGCAGGCGCGGATACGCCACGGCTGCGGCATAGCCGGCCAGCAAACCGCCTGCAGCGAGGATTGCCCCCAAAACGCAGAGGGCGTAGAACCACCATCTGGAATACATCCGGCGCGGGAAGGGGAATAAGAGGAGAGTTACTGGCGCATTATAAATGGGTCGCCGCTGACGAGGAGGGCCTCTAGAGCTTTTTGCTTTACTTGCAATAGTCTTGCTGCTAGCATTTAATGTAGTTTGTTCATATTGCGCCTAACCGGCCAATGCTCAAAGGAAAATTTGAGTTCGATACAGACTTCCTTGGTGCGCTCCTGAAGCCCAAGGCCCCGCCGCTGATCGGGGTGGATATCAGCTCCTCTTCGGTGAAGATGGTCGAGTTGGGTGGACCGGGTCACGGGCGCTACCGCCTGGAACGGTACACGATAGAGCCGCTCCCGAAGGACGCCGTGGTCGACGGTAACATCATGAACCTGGAGCAGGTCGGTGATGCTGTGCGCCGCGGCTGGAAGCGAATGGGCACTCGCATCAAAAACCTCGCCATGGCCTTGCCATCGGCAGCGGTGATCACGAAGAAGATCGTGGTCCCTGCTGGGCAGACCGAGGATCAGCTCGAAGCCCAGGTCGAAACGGAGGCGAATCAGTACATCCCCTTCGCGCTCGAGGAAGTCAATCTCGATTTCCAGATTTTGGGCCCGGCTCCCAATAGTCCCGAGGATATCGAAGTCCTGATCGCCGCTTCGCGCAAGGAGAAGGTCGAAGATCGGGTCGCAGTCGCCGAATCGGTTGGTCTAAAGGCAGTGGTGATGGATATCGACTCGTTCGCGGCCCAGAACGCGTTCGAACTGATCGCGAAGCAGCTGCCCGACGGTGGATTGGATCAGACCATCGCCCTGGTGGACGTGGGCGCGTCGATGATGAACGTCAACGTTCTGCGCAACAATCAGTCAGTGTACGTGCGCGAACAGCCCTTCGGCGGCAACCAGCTCACGCAGGACATCATGCGCCACTACAACTTGTCCGCAGAGGAAGCAGAAGCGGCGAAGCGCGGTGGCGGACTGCCTGACACTTTTGAAGGCGAAGTGCTCGCCCCGTTCATGGATACCCTGGCGCTGGAAGTCGTGCGGGCGCTGCAGTTCTTCTTCACCTCCACTCAGTTCAACCAGGTGCACCACATCTTCCTGTCCGGTGGTACCGCCAGCATTCCGGGCCTGGCCCAGGTGGTGAGCGAGCGCACCCAGATCAACACGGTTGTGGCCAATCCCTTCGTCGGCATGGAAATCGCCTCCAAGATTCGTCAGCCCCAGCTTGGCATAGACGCTCCGGCCCTGCTCGTTGCTTGCGGGCTGGCGCTGAGGAGGTTCGACGCGTGATTCCGATTAACCTACTTCCGCACCGGGCTGAGCGGCGCAAGGCGCAGCAGCGCCAGTTCGTCGTGCTGGTCAGCCTCGTGGCACTTCTCGGCGGCCTGGTCTGGTTCTCCGGACATCAGTTCTTCCAAGGCCGGATCGAGAACCAGGAGCGCCGCAATCAGTTCCTGGAGACCAGAATTGCCGAGCTCGACAAGCAGATCGACGAGATCAAGAAGCTGAAGGAACAGACACAGGCCTTGCTCGCCAGGAAACGGGTCGTCGAGTCATTACAGACGAACCGTACCGAAAGCGTCCGGTTGCTCGACCAGCTCGTGCGGCAGCTTCCGGAGGGGGTGTATCTGAAGTCGATCAAGCAGACCGGCGCGAGGGTAAACGTCATCGGCTACGCGACCTCGAACGCCCGGGTCTCGACGCTCATGCGCAATTTCGAGGCCTCGCCTTGGCTGGAAGCTCCGCAACTGGTCGAGATCAAGGCGTCCAAAGTCGGCGATCAGACGCTGAACGAGTTCAACCTGTTCGTCTCGATCAGCCGCCCGAAGGAGCAGACCACCCCCGCGCAGTCCCGTCCCGCGGCCGCGCCGGCCAATCCGGCGGCGGCTCAACCAAAGGCCTGACCCTCATGACGCTTGACGATATCCGCAGACTCAATCCGCGAGACATCGGTTCATGGCCGGTGCTGCCGAAGCTGACGGTGCTGTTTCTGTTCTTTGTTGTGATGGTTTTTGGCAGTTTCTGGTTCGACTGGCGCAACCAGCTGACCCTGCTGGACAGCCTCAGGCAGAAAGAACAGGAACTGCGTACCGTGTTCCTGGACAAGCAGAAGCAGGCCGTCAATCTGGAAGCATATCGCCAGCAGCTCGCCACGATCGAGGAAGAGTTCGGAGAGATGTTGAAACAGCTGCCAAACAAGTCCGAGATGGAAGCATTGCTGACGGACATCAACCAGGCGGGATTGGGGCGCGGACTGCAATTCCAGCTGTTCCGCCCAGCCCCGGCGGAGACGAAGTCGGAGTTCTATGCGGAGCTGCCCATTACGATCAAGCTCACCGGTACTTATCATGACATGGGGGCCTTCGCCAGCGACATTTCGCAGCTTCCTCGCATCGTGACGCTGAACGATATCTCGCTGTCGGCAGACAAGGATGGCTTGCTGACCATGGATGCGATTGCCCGCACGTATCGCTATCTGGATGAAGCCGAGGTGGCGGCACAGCGCAAGGCTGCGCGAGCGGGCCAACAAAGGTAAACGTCCGAGGGCGCGTTGAAGTACGCTGTCTATTTCGTCTTTGTCCTCTCCTGCGCGACGCTCTCCGGTTGCGGAAGCGGCGAGTTCGAGGACCTGGAGCGTTTTGTCGAGGAATCGAAACAGGGGCTGCGCGGGCGGGTGGAGCCGCTTCCCGAACTCAAGCAGTTCGAGCCGTTCGCCTACAACGCCTTCGAGCTGCCGGATCCGTTCAAACCGCGCAAGCTCGAGTCGGTTGAGCTGGTCGGCGGTGGACCCGTTCCGGACGTGAACCGGCGCAAGGAAGCACTGGAGGCGTTTCCGCTGGAGAGCCTGAAAATGGTCGGCACGATCGAAAGCCGGCAGGTTCGCTTTGCACTGATCATGACGCCGGACAACAATCTCTACAGGGTCAAAGTCGGCAACTACATGGGACAGAACTTCGGAGTCGTGACGGCTGTGAGCGAGACCGGCGTTACCTTGAGGGAGGTCATCCAGGATCCTGCGAGCGGCGGCTGGAGCGAGCGAACCAGCAGCTTGCAACTGCTGGAGCAGTGAGGAGCTAGATCATGCGAGATTTGCGCGAGTATCTCCGATGGATGGCCGCCGTTGCGGTCATCGTATGGCCGGGACTGGCCGTCGGGCAGAACGGGAATGTCCTGGAGGGGCTCGACGTGTCGACCCAGCCAGGCAAGGTGATTGTCAGGCTCGCGCTCAAACAGCCGCTGCCCAATCCACCCGCGGGCTTTACCCTGAACAATCCGCCGCGAATTGCCATCGACCTTCCGAGCACCAGCAACGGGCTCGGGCGCAACTCCCAGGACGTCAATCAGGGCGAGCTGAAGACTATCCGGCTCGGCCAAGCTGGCGGTCGCACGCGCGTAGTCTTCAACCTGTCCAGGGTGGTCGCCTACGACGCGCAACTGGAGGGTAACTCCGTCGTCGTGACGCTGCACAGCGCTGCCGACGCTGCCCAGGCCAAGACCGAAGAGCCCGTCCACTTCGCCCAGGCCAAGTCCGATGGCCCTGCACATGCGATTCGGGACGTCGATTTTCGCCGCGGCAGGAACGGCGAAGCGCAAGTCGTCATCGACCTGTCGGACAGCACCACCGGAATCGATCTGCGGCAACAGGGACGCAACATCATTGTGGATTTTCTTCAGACCGAGCTGCCGCCTGCGCTCGAGCGCCGCTACGACGTGACCGATTTCGGCACACCGGTGGACTTTTTCGATCTGCAGACTGCTGCGGGCAATGCGCGGCTCACCATCGCTCCGAAAGGTCGCTGGGAACAGGCGGCCTATCAGGCCGACAACCGCTTCATCATCGAGGTGAAGCCGGTGACCGAAGATGCGCGCGCGGCCGCCGCCAAAGGTCAATACACCGGCGAGAAGCTGTCATTGAACTTCCAGAACATCGAGGTGCGCGCGGTGCTGCAGGTGCTGGCCGACTTCACCGGGCTCAACATCATTACCAGTGACACCGTGACCGGCAATCTCACGCTGCGTCTGAAGGATGTGCCCTGGGATCAGGCGCTCGACATCATCCTGACGGCCAAGGGCCTGGACATGCGCAAGACGGGGAACGTGGTCTGGATCGCCCCGCGCGATGAGCTGGCCGCCAAGGAGAAGCTGGCGCTGGAGGCGCAGCAGCAGATATCGGACCTGGAGCCGGTACGCACCGAGAGCTTTCAGCTCAACTATCAGCGGGCCGAAGATCTGCAGAAGCTGATTACCGACCCGAACCAGAAGATTCTTTCCAAGCGCGGCAGCGCGGTCGTCGACGCGAGAACCAACACCATCTTCATTCAGGACATCGAGTCGAAGCTCGACGAGGTGAGGGCATTGATCAAGCAGATCGACGTGCCCGTGCGCCAGGTCATGATCGAAGCGCGGGTCGTGGAGGCGAGCGACACGTTCAGCAAGAACATCGGCGTGCGGCTGGGCGTGCATGACCAGACCGGAAGAGGAGGCAGAACGGGGATCGGCGATACTCGCCTGACAGGGGGCGGAAGCATCCGCGACACGGGCTTCCATTCCGGACAAAGTTCCTCCACGCCGGACTTCATCGCGGATGCGATGTCGGTGAACATGCCCGCGCCGGGCATTGGCGGGGTGAACCCGGGGCAGTTTTCGCTGATTCTGATGAATAGCGCCGCGAGCAAGTTTCTGAACATGGAGATCACGGCGTTGCAAGCCGACGGCGAAGGAAAGATCGTCTCGAGCCCCAGGGTCATCACGGCCGACAACGTCGAAGCCACCATCGAACAGGGCACGGAGATCCCGTACCAGCAGGCGACCAGCAGCGGCGCGACCAGCGTTTCCTTCCGCAAGGCGACATTGAGCCTGAAGGTAAAGCCGCAGATCACGCCGGACGACAACATCATCATGAAGCTCGACGTGCACAAGGACAGCGTCGGGCAGAACACCGCTGCGGGACCGTCGATCGACACCAAGCAGGTGGTCACCGAAGTGCTGGTCGAAAACGGTGGCACGGTGGGCATCGGCGGCATTTACACGCAGGAAGAGCAAAATACCGTGACGAAGGTGCCCGTGCTCGGAGATGTCCCGCTCCTCGGGCGGTTTTTCCGCCAGAACCTCAAGCGCAACGACAAGCGCGAGCTGCTGATCTTCGTCACGCCCAGGATCCTCACCGAGAAAGTCACCGTGCGCTGACCGGCGCAACTTCACCTCGACGGCCTGTTCCCTCCGAGGGCAGGCCGTTTTTCGTTAGAATCGGTCCATGCGACGTCGCGTTGAGCCGGCACAGAGAGCATCTGCCAGCGTGCCGGGCAATGTGTTTCTGGTCGGGATGATGGGCGCTGGAAAGACCTCGGTCGGCAAGCAGCTCGCCAAGCGCCTTGGCAAGGAATTCCACGACTCCGACCACCTGATCGAGGCACGCACCGGAGTGCGCATTCCGGTGATATTCGAGATCGAAGGTGAAAGTGGATTCCGGGCGCGGGAGCGGGCGGTCATCGAAGAGTTGACCGCCCTCCAGAACATCGTGCTCGCGACCGGGGGCGGAGCCGTACTGGACCCCCGCAATCGGGAGCTTCTGAAGTCAAGAGGAACGGTCGTCTACCTGCGGGCCGCGGCGAAGGACTTGATGAACAGGACCCGTCACGACAAGAATCGCCCGCTGTTGCAGACCGCGGATCCCAAGGCTCGCCTGACCGAGCTGCTCGAAGGGCGCGATCCGCTCTACCGGGAGGTGGCGCATATCGTGGTCGACACCGGCAGCCAAAGCCTGGGCGTTCTCCTTGGACGGCTGGAGCAATTGCTCGCGCAGCATGTCCGGACGCATGCCTGAGAACTCCCCGGTTCGTACCGTTCAGGTCGAACTCGGGGCGCGGTCCTATCCGATTCTGATCGGGGAGCACCTGCATCGCCGCGCGGAGTTGATCGTCCCTTATCTGAAGGACGGGCGCGCCGCCGTGGTCACCAACTCGACCGTGGCCAACCTCTACCTTGAGCAGTTTGCGGACATGCTCAAAACCTCTGGCATCGAAGTCGTGCCCATCGTTGTGCCGGACGGGGAAGAGCACAAGAACTGGCAGACGCTCAATCACATCTTCGACGTTCTGCTGCAGCATCGCTGCGAGCGCGATACGACCCTGATCGCGCTCGGCGGCGGCGTAGTCGGCGACCTCGCGGGCTTTGCCGCGGCGACCTATCTGCGCGGGGTTGCGTTGATCCACGCTCCCACCACCCTGCTTGCCCAGGTCGACTCCGCGGTGGGCGGCAAGACCGCCATCAACCACCCGCTGGGCAAGAACATGATCGGTGCATTCCATCAGCCCCGACTGGTGTTGAGCGATATCGCGACCCTCTCGACGCTTCCGGATCGCGAGCTTTCGGCGGGGTTGGCGGAGGTGATCAAGTACGGGCTGATCATGGATCGCGAATTTCTCGACTGGCTGGATCGGAACATCGAACAGCTCGTCGCGCGCGACAGCGCCGCCCTCCGCTACGCCGTGCAGCGCTCCTGCGAGAACAAGGCAAGAATCGTGGCCGCAGACGAGCGTGAGGGGGGTCAGCGGGCATTGCTCAATCTCGGCCACACCTTCGGACATGCCATCGAGACCGGGCTGGGTTACGGGCGTTGGCTGCATGGCGAAGCCGTCGCGGCCGGGACAATGCTGGCGGCGCGGCTTTCTCAGCGCATGGGGCATCTGACCGAAACCGAGGTTCGCAGAATCGAGTCACTGCTGCGCCGAGCGCGGCTGCCGGTCGACGCCCCAGCCCTGGGCCCCTCGAGATACATGGATCTCATGGGGCACGACAAGAAAGTGGCAAAAGGCAGGATCCGGCTGGTCTTGCTGCGCTCGCTCGGAGAGGCTTTCGTCACCGATGATTACCCGGCCGGCGCGTTGCGCGACGTGCTTGCTACCGCCTCCACGGATGTCTGAACTGGCGCCTTACGCAGCCGATCCCGCAAAGACGCGCGGACGCAGAATCCAGGAACCGCCGCCGACAGGTCGGACCGAATTTCAGCGCGATCGCGACCGTATCGTTCACTCCGCGGCGTTCCGCAGGCTCGAGTACAAGACCCAGGTCTTCGTCAATCACGAAGGCGACCTGTTCCGCACCCGCCTCACGCACAGCATCGAGGTTGCGCAGATAGCACGCTCGATCGCCCGCAATCTGAACCTCTGCGAAGACCTGGCCGAGGCCGTGTCGCTCGCTCACGACCTCGGGCACACCCCCTTTGGCCACAGCGGCCAGGAAGCGCTCAACGAATGCATGCGCGACTACGGCGGCTTCGAGCACAACCTGCAGTCGCTGCGGGTGGTCGACGTTCTCGAACAACGCTATGGTGCGTTCGACGGACTGAATCTGTGTTTCGAAACGCGGGAAGGAATCCTCAAGCACTGTTCCGTGAAGAACGCCGAGCAACTGGGCGAGATGGGCGAGCGGTTTCTGAAGAAGCTTCAGCCTTCGCTCGAGGCGCAAGTTGCCAACCTGGCGGACGAGATCGCCTACAACAACCACGACGTGGACGACGGCCTGCGCTCCGGGCTGATCGGCCTGGAGCAGCTGGAAGGCGTGCGCATCTTCGCGCGCCATCTCGGCGAAGTGCGGCGACTGTATCCGCACCTGCAAGATCGGCGCTTGGTTCACGAAACCGTGCGCCGCATGATCAACACGCTCGTTTCCGATCTCGCCGAGGAAAGCCGGCGGCTGGTGCGCGCGCACGCCCCCGCTTCCGTCGACGAGGTCAGGCTGGCGCCCCCGTTGATCGCCTTCAGCCCGGAGATTCAGGCGGAGCAGCAGGAGCTGAAGACCTTTCTGCGAAAGAGTCTTTACCAGCACTATCGCGTGCAGCGGATGGCTAGCAAGGCCAAGCGCATCGTCCGCGAACTGTTCAATGCCTTTCTGTCGGATCCCCGCTTGCTGCCCCCGGAGTTCCAGGCCCGGGCGCAAACCGACGCGCCGCGGGCCATCGCCGACTACGTGGCGGGCATGACCGACCGCTACGCCATCAAGGAGCACCGCAGGATCTTCGCCGTCGAAGAAGTCTGAGCGCTCGCAGGGCCGTTTATTGAAACGCTTCGGGCAGACGCGGTACCATTAAACGCTTCGCCCGCAAAAAACCGCCAGGTCCGGCCCCGCGCCGGACTTGCCGTCTCTGGCGGGCATGGATCTGCTTGATGACGAGGTCGCCGTGGCTCAAACCCTATCAGCGCCGCAGGGGCTCTATCACCCACGCAACGAACGCGATTCCTGCGGGGTCGGGTTCATCGCGCACATCAAGGGCGCGAAGAGCCACGATATCGTGGTCAAGGGGTTGCAGATTCTGGACAACCTGACCCATCGCGGGGCGACGGGCTACGACCCGCTGCTCGGAGACGGGGCCGGTATCCTGGTTCAGTTGCCCGATGGCTTTCTCCGACGGGAGTGCGCGCGGCTATCCATCGACCTGCCCGAGCCGGGTCACTATGCGGCGGGAATGGTCTTTCTGCCCCGCGATTCCGCGAGCCGGGCCGGTTGCGAGAGCCTGCTGGCCGGCATTGCCGAGCGCGAAGGTCAGCGGGTGCTCGGCTGGCGCGACGTACCGGTGGACAACCGCGGGATCAGCGAAGCGGCCAAGGCGGTGGAGCCGGTCGTGCGCCAGGTCTTTCTCGCGCGCGGAGCCGACTGCACGGACGTCGATGCGTTCGAGCGCAAGCTGTTCGTCATCCGCAAGCAGGTCGAGCACGCGGTCCGCGGCTCCGACCTGAAGGATGGCAAGCAGTTCTATCTGCCATCGCTGTCCGCGCGCACGATCGTCTACAAGGGAATGCTGCTAGCCCGCCAGGTCGGCGAGTATTACCTTGATCTGCGCGATCCGGATTTCGTCTCGGGACTGGCGCTGGTACACCAGCGCTTCTCGACCAACACCTTTCCCAGCTGGGAACTCGCGCACCCCTTCCGGATGATCGCCCACAACGGCGAGATCAACACGCTGCGCGGCAACCTCAACTGGATGCACGCGCGGCAGAAGTCGATCGCCTCGACGCGCTTTGGCCAGGATCTGCAAAAGGTCTGGCCTTTGATCGACGAAGGACAGTCCGATTCGGCGTGCTTCGACAACGCCCTGGAATTGCTGGTCCTGGGCGGCTACTCCCTCGCCCACGCCATGATGTTGCTGATCCCGGAGGCCTGGGCCGGCAACCCGCTTATGGACGAGAAGCGCCGCGCTTTCTACGAGTTCTACGCGCCCGTGATGGAGCCCTGGGACGGGCCTGCCGCCGTCGCGTTCACCGATGGTCGGCAGATCGGCGCCACGCTGGATCGCAACGGCCTGCGGCCAGCGCGCTACGTGGTGACGAGGGACGACCATGTGGTCATGGCTTCCGAGGTGGGCGTGCTGCCGATCGACGAAGCGAACATCGTGAAGAAGTGGCGTCTGCAGCCGGGCAAGATGCTGCTCATCGACCTCGAGCAAGGGCGCATCATCGACGATACCGAAATCAAGGATCGGCTGTCTTCGGCCGAAGACTATCGCGGGTACATCGCGGAGTCACGCATCCACCTGCAGCAGCTGCCGGCCATCGAAGGCGAGCGTCCGCGCAGCGCCGGCCTGCTGGACCTGCAGCAGGCGTTCGGCTACACGCAGGAGGACATCAAGTTCATCCTGAACCCGATGGCAGTCGCCTCCGAGGAGGCCGTGGGCTCGATGGGTACCGACACCCCGCTGGCCGTGCTGTCGAGCAAGAACAAGCCGTTCTACAACTATTTCAAACAGCTGTTCGCCCAGGTGACCAATCCCGCGATCGACCCGATTCGCGAGGAGCTGGTGATGTCGCTCGTATCCTTCATCGGTCCCAGACCCAATCTGCTGGGCATCGATGAGACGACGATCAATCCCCGCCTGGAGGTCACGCAACCGGTGCTGGAGCGCACGGACCTCGAGCGGTTGATCCAGATCGAGCAGTTGACCGGAGGCAAGTTCAGGTCGGTCGTGCTGGACATCACGTTCCCGGCACAGGAGGGTGCCGGCGCAATGCAGGCGGCGGTGGATGCGCTGTGCCGCAAGGCCCAGGAGGCGGTCGAACAAGGCCATAACATCCTGATCCTGTCCGACGCCACGGTGAACGCCGCACGTATCCCGATTCCGGCGCTTCTGGCAGTAAGCGGCGTGCACCATCATCTGGTGCGCGCCGGCTTGCGTACTGCAACCGGGCTGGTGGTCGATACTGGCTCCGCGCGCGAGGTCCACCACTTCGCCTTGCTGGCCGGCTATGGCGCCGAGGCGATTCATCCTTGGCTGGCGATGGATACGCTGATGGAGCTGGCACCGGGCCTGGGCATGAACCCCGGCGAGGCGATCAAACATTACATCAAGGCGATCGGCAAGGGGCTGTACAAGGTCATGTCGAAGATGGGCATCTCGACCTATCAGTCCTACTGCGGCGCGCAGATCTTCGAAGCGATCGGTCTGAATTCCGCATTCGTCGCCAGGTACTTCACTGGCACGGCGAGCAACATCGAAGGCGTGGGCATGGCGGAAATCGCCGAGGAGACGGTGCGCGTGCACCGCTGCGCCTTCAGCGACAAGGATCCGGTGCTGGCCAACGCGCTCGACGCGGGTGGCGAGTACGCATTTCGCACCCGCGGCGAAGAACACATGTGGACCCCGGAATCGATCGCCAAGCTGCAGCACGCAACGCGGGCGAACAGCTATGAGATCTACAAGGAGTACGCCAGGCTCATCAATGACCAGAGCAAGCGCCTGATGACGTTGCGCGGCCTGTTTGAGATCAAGTCCGCCGGACCCGCCATCCCGATCGACGAAGTGGAGCCCTGGACCGAGATCGTCAAGCGCTTTTCCACCGGCGCGATGTCGCTCGGTTCAATCTCGACCGAGGCGCACACGACACTTGCCATCGCGATGAACCGCATCGGCGGCAAATCGAACACCGGGGAGGGAGGCGAGGATCCGATCCGTTACCATCCGGTGACCCGGGATTCCAGCACGCGCATCGAGCTGGGCAACGTGGTGGTCAAGGACATCCCGTTGAAAAAGGGCGACTCGTTGCGCTCCCGGATCAAGCAGGTCGCTTCCGGGCGCTTTGGCGTCACCGCCGAGTACCTGGCGAGCGCGGATCAGATCCAGATCAAGATCGCGCAGGGTGCCAAGCCCGGCGAGGGCGGACAGCTGCCCGGCCACAAGGTGTCCGAATACATCGCCAAGCTGCGCTTTTCGGTGCCCGGCGTCGGACTGATTTCGCCGCCGCCGCACCACGACATCTACTCGATCGAAGACCTGGCGCAGTTGATCCACGATCTGAAGAACGTCAATCCGCGCGCGTCGATCAGTGTGAAACTCGTCTCCGAGACCGGCGTAGGGACGGTGGCGGCTGGAGTTTCCAAGGCGAAGTCCGACCACGTCACCATCGCCGGGCATGACGGCGGGACTGGCGCTTCGCCATGGTCCTCGATCAAGCACGCCGGCACGCCTTGGGAGCTGGGGCTTGCCGAGACGCAGCAAACCCTGGTGCTGAACCGCCTGCGCGGGCGTATCGCGGTCCAGGTGGACGGGCAGATGAAGACCGGCCGCGACGTGGTGATCGGCGCGCTGCTCGGCGCGGATGAGTTCGGCTTCGCGACCGCGCCTCTGGTCGTCACAGGCTGCATCATGATGCGCAAGTGTCACCTCAACACCTGCCCGGTCGGAGTGGCGACGCAGGATCCCGAGCTTCGCAAGAAGTTCTCCGGGAACCCGGAGCATGTCATCAACTATTTCTACTTCGTCGCCCAGGAGATCCGCGAGATCATGGCGCAGATGGGCGTGCGCCGTTTCGACGACATGATCGGCCGCTCGGATCTGCTCGACATGCGCAAGGGTATCGAGCACTGGAAGGCCAGAGGGCTCGACTTCACCAGGATTTTCTACCGTCCCGACATGCCCAAGGACGTAGCGCGTTACCACTGTGAAGCGCAGGATCACGGACTCGACAAGGCCCTGGATAACGCGCTCATCGCGCAGGCAGGTGCGGCGCTCGAGGGCAGGCAGTCGGTGTCCATGACCTTCCCGATCCGCAATATCAATCGGACGGTCGGCGCAATGCTCTCCGGCGAGGTGGCCAGACGCTTCGGACATGAGGGTCTGCCGGACGACACCATCCGCGTGCGCTTCACCGGTACAGCGGGACAGAGCTTCGGCGCCTTCCTCGCCAAAGGGATCACCTTTGAACTGGAAGGGGACGCCAACGACTACGTCGGCAAGGGGCTTTCCGGCGGCAAGATGGTGATCCGGCCCCCGCGGGCCTTCGGCGGTCGGCCCGAGGAGAACATCATCGTGGGCAACACCGTACTCTATGGCGCCATTGCCGGCGAGGTGTACTTCCGCGGCGTGGCCGGCGAGCGCTTCGCCGTTCGCAACTCGGGAGCCACTGCGGTCATCGAAGGCCTGGGGGACCACGGCTGCGAGTACATGACCGGCGGAACGGTGGTGTGTCTGGGAGAAACCGGCCGCAATTTCGCTGCGGGAATGAGCGGCGGGATCGCCTACGTCCTGGACGAGTCGGGCATGTTCGCGAAGCGCTGCAACCTGTCCATGGTGGCTCTGGAAACGGTGCTGCCGGAAAGCGAGCAGTCGCGCTCGGAGCCTCGCCATCTGGATAGCGCCGACGAGGTCATCCTGCGTGGGCTCGTCGAACGACACTACCGCTATACGGGCAGCACGGTGGCCAGACGCGTGCTGGACCACTGGAAGGCGATGTTGCCGATGTTCGTGAAGGTTTTCCCCCACGAGTACCGTCGCGCGCTGGGCGAGCTCGCCTCCAGGCGACAAAGGCAAAGAGCGCTGGAGGCCGCGTAGATGGGCAAGCCCACCGGCTTCATGGAGATCCGGCGCGTCGAGGAAACCTCGCTGCCGATTTCCGAGCGCGTAGGCAACTACAGGGAGTTCGTTCTGCGCCTGGCCGACGACGAGGCCGCACGGCAGGGCGCGCGTTGCATGGATTGCGGCATACCGTTCTGTCAGTCGGGCTGCCCGATCAACAACATCATCCCGGACTGGAACGACCTGGTATATCGGAACCAGTGGAAAGAGGCGCTCGACACCCTGCATTCCACCAACAACTTTCCGGAGTTCACCGGGCGCGTGTGTCCGGCGCCCTGTGAGGCGTCCTGCACGCTGAATATCAACAACGATCCGGTTACGATCAAGTCGATCGAGCACGCGATCATCGACAAGGGCTGGGAGCAAGGCTGGGTCGCGCCTCGGCCGCCGGAAAGCAAGAGCGGCAAGAAGGTCGCAATCGTCGGGTCCGGGCCGGCGGGGCTGGCCTGCGCGCAGCAGCTCGCGCGCGCCGGCCATGATGTGGTGGTGTTCGAGAAGAACGATCGCATCGGCGGGCTGTTGCGCTACGGCATCCCCGATTTCAAGATGGAGAAGCACCACATCGACCGCCGGCTGCAGCAGATGCGCGCCGAAGGGGTACAGTTCCGCCCGGGCGTTTGCATCGGACGCTTGCAGGCCATGCCCAAGGGAGTGAGCAACTTCGCCAAGGAGTTTTTGCCGGCGCGAGATCTGCTCACGCAGTTCGACGCCGTGGTATTGGCCGGAGGCGCCGAGAACCCGCGCGACCTGCCGATTCCGGGTCGCGAGCTCGCCGGGATCCATTTCGCCATGGAATTCCTGCCGCAGCAGAACAAGGTGATCGCGGGCGACGAAGTGCCCGGACAGATCAAGGCAACCGGCAAGCACGTCGTGGTCATCGGCGGTGGCGATACGG
The DNA here is from genome assembly GCA_035560005.1 of Burkholderiales bacterium. Classification (NCBI taxonomy): domain Bacteria; kingdom Pseudomonadati; phylum Pseudomonadota; class Betaproteobacteria; order Burkholderiales; species Burkholderiales bacterium. The sequence continues at coordinate 19,174 of DATMAN010000002.1, forward strand.
GTTCCGACTGCGTGGGCACATCCAATCGTCAGGGCGCACTCTCGGTCACGCAATTCGAGTTGCTGCCGCAGCCGCCGGAGGAGGAATACAAGCCGCTCACCTGGCCGAACTGGCCGATCAAGCTGCGTACGTCTTCCTCGCACGAAGAGGGCTGCAGCCGCGATTGGGCGGTCACGACCAAGCACTTCGAGGGCCGCAACGGCAAAGTCGAACGGCTGGTGGCCGCGCGCGTGCAATGGACCAAGGACCGCAGCGGCCAGATGAAGATGTCGGAGATCCCGGGCACCGAGTTCACGATGCGCGCGGACCTCGTGCTGCTGGCGATGGGTTTCCTGGGACCGGTGCCAGGCGGCTTGATCGAGGAGCTGGGGTTGGAAACAGACTCGCGAGGCAACGTCAAGGCTGATACCGAGTCCTACCGCACCTCGCATCCCAAGGTGTTCGCAGCGGGCGACATGCGCAGAGGTCAGTCGCTGGTGGTGTGGGCCATCCGCGAAGGCCGCCAGTGTGCGCGCGCGGTGGACGAGGCTTTGATGGGCTGCTCCGAACTTCCGCGATGAGGCGGAGGTTCGCACGCCGTGCCTTGCGGGCGAGCGCCCCCCGAGCCAGACGGGCGTGACCGGCTGATCCCGTGGGCAGACCTCGCAACGATACGCTGCTGCGCGCGTTGCTGCGCGAACCAACCCCCTACACGCCGGTCTGGATCATGCGCCAGGCCGGCAGATATCTCCCCGAGTACAACGTCACCCGCGCAAAGGCGGGCAGTTTTCTGGATTTGTGCCGCGATCCGGACCTGGCGACCGAAGTCACGCTCCAGCCTTTGGCGCGATTCGCTCTCGACGCCGCGATTCTGTTTTCCGACATCCTCACCATTCCCGACGCGATGGGATTGGGGCTGACGTTTGTCGAGGGCGAAGGACCGCGCTTCGAGCGCCCAGTGCGCGACGAGTGGGAGATCCGCAATCTGCGCTCGCCAGACCCCGAAACACATCTGCGCTATGTTCTGGACGCGGTCACGCAGATCCGCAAGGCGCTCGCCGACGAAGTGCCATTGATCGGCTTCGCCGGCAGCCCGTTTACGCTGGCCTGCTATATGATCGAAGGCCGCGGGGGCACCGATTTCCTCGAAGTCAAGCGCATGCTGTATGCCCGCCCGGACCTGATGCACGCGATCCTCGAGGTGAACGCGGCGGCCGTCGCCGCCTGTCTCAATGCCCAGATCGAATCGGGAGCCCAGGCCGTCATGCTGTTCGACACCTGGGGCGGCATTCTCTCGCAGGCCGCGTTTCACGAGTTCTCCCTGCGCTATATCGAGCAGGTGATGTCGCAGCTCAAACGCACCTGCAACGGCGCAATCGTGCCGCGCGTGGCTTTCACAAAAGGCGGCGGGCCGTGGCTGGAATCCCTGGCCGGCTGCGGTGCCGATGCGCTGGGAGTGGACTGGACCGTTTCGCTGGGCGAGGCGCGCAGGCGGGTGGGAGACCGGGTGGCACTGCAAGGCAATCTCGACCCGGCCGTACTGCTGACCTCACCGGAGATCACGGTCCGAGAAACGCGCGAGGTCCTCGCCAGCTACGGCAAGGGCGCGGGCCACGTGTTCAATCTGGGCCATGGCGTGTCCCAGCACACGCCGCCGGAGAATGTCGCCGCGCTCGTGGAGGCAGTGCATTCGATCAGCCGGGAATATCACCAGCCGTAGCCCCACTGCCTCCGAAGCCAGTATTTATGCACAATTGCGCGGCCCATCGCCCGGAGAGCCAGTATCGGCGCGGCCTTCCGGGAAGCCTTCAGAAGCCTCTGTATCCAGGGCTTTTTTTTTCCTCGCAGCCCGGAAGGCCAGGACTGGCGCGGCCTCGGCCAAAGTCAAGAATTCGCGGCAGACTTTTTTTCAACAGATTTATCCACAGGGCGAACCCAGCCCGAAAAGCGCCGCGCTCGAAGCGGCTTAGCAGCGTTTGCCCGCACTTTTCCACGAGATTTCCGGCGGCCTCGTGCTGAGGTGTCGGTCCGCGAGATGAGCGTCGTTCGCATCGCGCTCGACGTACCCCGGGACGATCTGTTCGACTACGAGTGCGGCGAGGCCGACGCGCCGGTTGGCGCGCTTGTGGTCGTGCCTTTCGGCAGCCGCCGGGCGGTGGGTGTGGTGACAGAGCACAGTGCCTACAGCCGGCTGCCGCGCGAGCACCTGCGCAGGATCGAGCGCGTCCTGCCGGTTGCACCCTTGCCGCCCGCAGTGCTGCGTTTGGCGCGGTTCTGCAGCGCTTACTACTGCGCGCCGCTCGGTCAGGTTCTCGCGGCCGCGATCCCCACGGCGTTGCGCCGTCCCGGCTACCGCCCTCGGCCAGCCGGATGGTGCTATAGCCTGACCGCGCTGGGCCGCACCATCGACCCCGAATCGCTGCCGCTGCGCTCGGTCGCGGCGCGCAAACTGCTCGAAGCCCTGCGAGGCGCCGGAGCAATGGACGATGGACGGGCGCGCGCGATCGCGCCGCGCGCCGAGGCGGTTCTGCGCCGCTGGACCAAGAACGGGTGGGTCGAAAGGCGGCCGCTGTCCACGATGGCTGCGGCCGGGCTCGACGACTCGATCATCGGGGGCGAGAGCCCGCGACTGACCGCTGATCAGGAACGCGCCGTGCGGGACGTGAGCGCTGCGTTCGGGCGCTATTCGGCGTGGTTGCTCCAGGGGATCACCGGCTCGGGCAAGACCGAGGTCTATCTGCAACTCGTCGCGGCCGCAGCCAGCCGCGGATTTCAGACTTTGCTGCTGGTGCCGGAGATCAATCTCACGCCCCAACTGGAGGCGCGATTCCGCCAGCGATTTCCGCGGATCGGCATGGTCAGCCTGCACAGCGGTCTGGCGCAAGGCGAGCGGCTGGCGCGCTGGGCCAGGGCGGCAAGTGGGGAAGCCATGCTCGTACTCGGCACGCGGCTGGCGGTATTCACTCCACTGCCGCGTCTGGGGCTGATCCTCGTCGACGAGGAGCACGACGCTTCGTACAAGCAACGGGAAGGCGTGCGCTACCACGCGCGCGACCTGGCGGTGTGGCTGGCGCACGACCGCGCAGTGCCTATCGTGCTGGGCTCCGCGACGCCATCCCTGGAATCGTGTTTCAACGCCCGCAAGGGCCGGTTCGGACTGCTCAGGCTGCGGGAACGACCCGCCGCGGCGCAACTGCCTCGCGTCCGGCTGCTCGAGATCCGCGCCGCCTCTTCACAAGAAGCGATGCCCGAGCCGGTCCTCGCGGCGCTCGCGGAGCGGCTCGGGCGCCGCGAGCAGAGCCTGGTTTTCATCAACCGGCGTGGCTATGCGCCAGTACTGCTGTGCAAGGCGTGCGGATGGGCTGCTCAGTGCCCGCGCTGCGCTGCGCGGCTGACGCTGCACCTGCGCGCGCGCGCACTGCGCTGCCACTACTGCGGTCATCGCGAGGCCATTGCGGCAGCGTGTCCAGACTGCGGCAATCAGGAGCTGCGCGCACTGGGACAGGGCACGCAGCGCCTGGAAGAGACGCTCGCCAGCCGCTTCCCCGAAGCGCGCGTGTTGCGCGTTGACAGCGACACCACGCGCAGAAGGCACAGCTTCGCCCGCATGCGCGAGCAGATTCACGACCAGTCGGTCGATCTCCTGGTCGGCACGCAGATGCTGGCCAAAGGGCACGACTTTCCCAAGCTCACGCTGGTCGTCGTGGTCGGTGCCGACCACTCGCTCTACAGCGCCGACTTCCGCGCCGCCGAGCGCCTTTTCCAGCAGCTCATGCAGGTGGCCGGACGCGCCGGCCGGGCGGAGTTGCCCGGTGAAGTGATCGTGCTCACGCGCTTCCCCGGGCATCCGCTCTACGAGGCGCTGGAGAAGCACGACTACGACGGGTTCGCCGATATCCTGCTCGCCGAGCGTCGGCGCAACGGCTTTCCGCCGTACGTGCACCAGGCTGTACTCAGAGCGGAAGCGGTGCGCGAACAGCCGGTGATGGCTTTTCTATCCCGCGCTGCGCGCGAAGCGGACGGCCTGGCCGAAGCGGTCACGGTCTACGATCCGGTGCCGGCGCCGATGCCACGACTGGCCGGGCACTATCGCGGCCAGTTGCTCGTACAGTCGCACAGCCGAGCGGCCCTTCAGCGCTTTCTTGGCGCCTGGCGCCAGCGCTTGCACGGCTCGCGCGCGAGCGCGGTGCGCTGGGCGCTCGACGTGGATCCGCTGGAGCTCTGACGCAGTCGGGGGGCGGAAGCCCACCGCGACCGATAGGCCCGGCCGGCTCACCGTGGCCGATATAATCGCGCTTTTTCCGCGCTCCTTTCGCGATGACGCCCCTCGTTGACCTGCGCGAACACCTCAGCCGGTTGCTTCGTGCCGCGCTGGAGGAGGTCGCGCCCCAGATGGGCGAAGTCGCAATCACGATCGAGCGACCGAAGGGGGCGCAGCGCGGCGACTACGCCTCCAACCTGGCGCTGCAGCTCGCGAAACCGCTGAGACGAGATCCGCGCGATATCGCTCAAGCGTTGGTTCGCGCGCTTCCCCAGTCGGCGTGGCTGGCGAAGGCCGAAGTGGCCGGCGCAGGATTCATCAATCTGCACCTGCGCCCTGCAGCCAAGCAGCTGCTGGTCAGGTTGATCCTGCAGGCGCAGGAGCGATTCGGCAGGAGTGAGCGGGGCGGCGGTCGCAAGGTTCAGGTGGAGTTCGTGTCGGCCAACCCGACCGGGCCTTTACACGTCGGCCATGGGCGCGGTGCCGCCTATGGGGCGAGCCTCGCCAACGTGCTGGAGGCGGCTGGCTACGCCGTGAGCCGGGAGTACTACGTCAACGACGCGGGCCGCCAGATGGACATTCTGGCGTTGTCCACCTGGCTGCGCTATCTGGAGCTCGCCGGCGCGCAGATCCCCTTCCCGCCGAATGCTTATCAGGGAGAATACGTGAGGGAGATGGCGCGCGCCATTTACCAGCAGCACGGCAAGCGCTACGTCCATCCGTTCGCGCCTGAGCTGGGCGATGCCCCTCTCGCGGAAGCCGACGCGGAGACGCATCTGGACGCACTGATCGCCGACGCAAAGCGCGTGCTCGGCCCCGACTACGCCTACATTCACGATTTCGCCCTGACGGAGCAGCTGGGGGATTGCCGCAACGACCTGCTCGAATTCGGCGTGACCTTCGATCACTGGTTTTCCGAAAAGTCGCTGTTCGATTCGGGCCTGGTCGAACACGCGATGCGCCTGCTGCAGGACAGGGGCCATCTCTACGAACAGGACGGAGCGACCTGGTTCAGATCCTCGGCGTTCGGCGACGAAAAGGACCGCGTGGTCCGGCGCGAAAACGGCCAGTACACCTATTTCGCATCCGATATCGCCTACCACCTCAACAAATTCGAGCGCGGTTTCGAGCGCGTCATCGACGTGTGGGGCGCCGACCATCACGGCTACGTTCCGCGGATCAAAGGCGCCTTGAAGGCGCTGGGGATCGACCCGGAGAAGCTGACAGTGGCGCTGGTACAGTTCGCCGTGCTCTACCGCAACGGCAAGAAAGTGTCGATGTCCACGCGCGCCGGCGAGTTCGTCACGCTGCGCGAACTGCGCAACGAGGTCGGCAACGATGCCGCGCGGTTCTTTTACGTGCTGCGCAGGAGCGACCAGCACCTGGATTTCGATCTCGATCTGGCGAAGTCGCAGAGCACCGACAACCCGGTCTACTACGTACAATATGCCCATGCGCGCTGCTCCAGTGTGCTGGCGCGCTGGGGTGGCGAACCGCACGAGCTCGTCAACGCGGATTGCACCGCGCTCGTTGATTCGCAGGAACTGGAGCTGCTGCAGAAGCTTGCCGAGTTCGCGGAAGCGGTCGAGTCGGCGGCAGCCGACCTGGCGCCCCATGTGATCGCCTTTTACTTGAGAGAGCTGGCTGCGCAGTTTCACAGCTACTACAACGCCACGCAGATCCTGGTCGACGACGAGCGCGTGAGATTGGCCCGCGTGGCACTGGTCGCCGCCGTGCGCCAGGTGCTGCGCAACGCGCTCGCCCTCCTGGGCGTGAGCGCGCCTGATAAGATGTAGACTGCTTGGGTCAATGAGCCGCGATCAACGAGATACCGGAACCGCGCCGGGACGCGGGAGCCCGCTCGGGGTGGGCGTCCTGATCGGACTGCTGCTCGGGCTGTGCCTCGCGCTGGGCGTAGCGCTCCTGATCAACAGGGGTCCGAGCCCGTTCGTCGACCGGCAAGGCGCCGGGCCGGCGACTTCACCGCCCTCGGCCGGCCAGCAGAAGCAGTCGGCGGCACCTTCCGCGGACACCAAGACCAAGTTCGACTTCTACAAAATTCTCCCCGGAACAGAAGAAGCGGTTTCTGACAAGGAGTTCAAGCGCTCGGCGACGCCGGCAGCGAAGGAAATCTACTTCCTCCAAGTGGCCGCTTTCCAGAACCCCGCCGACGCGGACAATCTCAAGGCGCGGCTGGCGCTTGCCGGGGTGGAGTCACAAATCCAGACGGCGCAACTGCCCGACGGCAGGATCTGGCACCGCGTGCGCGTGGGGCCCTTCACCGACATGGCACAGCTCGACGCTTCGCGGGCGGCGCTCAAGGAAAACAACCTGGAAGCCAATCTCATCAAGGTTCGCCAGCCGAATCAGTAGACCTAACCCGAAACATGCAAGGCAAGGCCATGACCCGATTCTTGACTTCGATCGTTATGTTGGCTGCTGCCGCCGTGGCGCACGCCCAAACCCAACCGATGGCCGGGGTGGAGTACAAGGTGATCTCGCCCGCCCAGCCGGCTGTCGGACCGAAGGTCGAGGTGGTCGAGTTCTTCAACTATGCCTGCCCGCACTGCTACGACTTCGAGCCGCTGCTGAAGAGCTGGATCGCCAGGAAACCCGGCGACGTCGAGTTTCGCTACGTGCCCGCAGTGTTCAACGACCGGATGATCCCGCTCGCCAAGCTCTACTACACGCTGGAGGAACTGCAGTTGCGGGCAAAGCTGCACGACAAGGTGTATGAGGCTATCCACGACAAGGGTCTGCGCCTGGACGACCCGGCGATTCTGTTCAAGTGGATCGCAGACCACGGCGTGGAGGCCAAGAAGTTCCAGTCGGTCTATGAATCGTTCAGCGTGGCCAATCAGGTCCAGCGCGCGGCGCAGCTGACGCGCAGCCTCAAGGTGCCCGGGACTCCGTATCTGGTCGTGAACGGCAAGTACCTGACCGGACCTTCGATGGTGGTGGGCGCCGACGGCAACGTCGATACGCGCCGCTTCGTCGCAGTGCTGAACCAGCTCATCGACAAGGAGCGCAGGAAGAGCTGAGCGCGATGAAACTCCTGCTGGCGGCGCTGTTTGCCGCCGCGCTGCATCCGGGCAGCGCCCTTGGCGAGCCGATCGAGGGCGTGGAATACGAGCGGCTCGATCCACCGCGACCCAGCGCGGCCCCTGACCGGATCGAAGTCGTCGAGTTCTTCTATTACGGTTGCGAATCCTGCGACAGATTCGATCCGAAGCTCGGGCGCTGGCTCGAGCACAAGCCCCAGGACGTGCACTTCCGGCGCGTACCCGCGATTCGCAGAACGGATTGGATACCGCTCACCCGGCTCTTCTTCGTGCTCGAGGAACTGGGCGCCCTGCCCCGTTTGCACAGCGAGGTCTATCGCGCGGTGCACGCCGAGGGGCGCGACTTTCGCGACCGCAAGACCGTGCTCGACTGGGGGCAATCCAAGGGCCTCGACCGGGCGGCGCTCGATGCTGCCCTGGACTCCGACGTGATCCGCATCAAGGTCGAGAAGGCGCGCGACACCACCATTGCCTACGACGTGCGCACCACCCCGACGCTGGTGGTCGACGGTCGCTACCTCACCAGCGCCGAGATGCTGGGCGATATCGAGTTGCTCGTTCCCGTGCTCGGCGCTCTGATCGACAAAGTGCGCCGCGAGCGTGCCGCCGCCAGATAGCACGCCAGCTCGGGTTTTCATCACCGGCGCATCGAGCGGGATCGGCGAAGCCCTCGCCCGCCAGTATGCACGGCACGGCGCAACGCTCGGGCTGCTCGCGCGCCGGGCCGATCCCCTAGAGCGCTTGGCCGCATCGCTCGCGGTCCGATCGTACGTCTATCCGGTCGACGTGCGAGACGCCGCGGCGATGGGCCGCGCCGCACGCGATTTCATCGAGCGGACCGGTGCTCCGGACATCGTAATCGCCAACGCCGGGGTCTCGACCGGCAACGACAGTGCCGAACCGGCCGACAACGCGGTTTTCGAGGAGATGCTGGCAATCAACGTGACCGGCATGCTGTTTACGTTCCAACCGTTCATTCGGGTCATGAGACAGCGAGGCAGCGGCACCCTCGCGGGGATCGCGAGTATCGCGGGGTTTCGCGGGCTGCCGGGCGCTTCCGCCTACAGCGCTTCCAAGGCAGCCGCGATCGCCTATCTTGAGAGCCTGCGCGTCGAACTGCGGCGAAGCGGCGTGCGAGTGGTCACGATCTGCCCCGGTTATATCGCGACCGCCATGACCGCGCGCAACCCGTATCGCATGCCGTTCCTGATGCCGGCCGATGTCGCCGCGCGCGCCATGGTGCGCGCGATCGAGCACGGCAAGCGCTGGTACGTTCTGCCCTGGGAGATGGCAATCGTCGGAGCGCTTCTGCGCGCGCTGCCGCGTCCGCTCTACGACCGACTGTTGGCGCGCGCGCCGCGCAAGCCGCGCCGGCTCGCCTGATCCCGGGGCGCCTAGTCCAGGGCGATTCCCAGCAGGCTCTGGAGTTCGACGATCGCCGCTTCGGGGTCCACCACCTTGAGGGTCCGCATGCCCATTTCACGGGCGGGCTTGAGGTTGGCGCCGATGTCGTCCAGAAATACGGCCGAGCCCGGTTCGATGACGAGGCGCGCGCAGGCGATCTCGTAGAACCGGCGCTCCGGCTTCCTGGCGCCGATCTGCGACGATTCGATGACTTCGTGGAACAGCGACAGCGCGGTTTTCCACTCCGCCGGCGGCCCGCATTCGCCAAGCGAACCCCGTGCGCCGCCCAGGCGGAAATTGTTGGTTAGGCAGGCTGTGAGAAAGCGCTCGCGGCAGCGCGCAACCGCCCTGAGCATGGCCGGCCGCACGGGGCCGTAGATCAGTCCGACGACCTCGGCACCGCGAACCTCGTATCCAGCGCGGCGCGCTTCTTCGGCAAAGGCGCGGTCGAAGTCGGCCAGGCCCAGCTCGCCGCGCTCGAACCGTGCCCAGGCATTGTCTTCCGGATTGTTGCGGTTGACCGACTGCAGGAATCCTTCCGGCAGGCCGCGCGAGCGCTCGAACCGGCGGAAGGCTTCGAACGGACTGTCGGTGATGACGCCGCCGAAGTCGAAGAGCACGGCGCGCACCGCCGTGTGGATCATGGGCGCTACTTCTTGCCCTTCTTGTGCTCCTCGATGGCGCGCTTCAATTCCCTGAGTTCTTCGCAGGGAATGGGCGTGCACAGCTTTTGCAGCTCCGCCAGATGCCGTTCTGCGCCGGCCAAGTCGTCCTTCATCAGATAGGCCTCGCCGATATATTCGTGCGCGGGCTTGTGCTGCGGATTGAGCTTGAGCGCCGCCTGATAGTGCTTGAAGGCAGCATCCAGGTTGCCGGACTTGCGGTGTGCGTATCCCAGAAAGTTCTGCACGTCCGCGCTCTCGGGATGGGCCGCCGCCGCCTTCTCCAACAGCGTGATCGCCTTGGCCCAGTCCTGAGCCTGCAGCGCCTTCTGCGCCTCCTGGACGGTCGGGTCGTCGGCCGCGCTGTCTTCGTCGTCAACCCCGAGATTGGCCACCGCGGCCGGCGCGCTGAGGATCACCCATATGGCGGCCAGTCCGATCAAAACACGCCCTTTGAGGTACCGCATGCATGCTCCTCCTTAGTTGCAGTGTCGCTTGTTCATGGTGCCTGCCGCTCCCGACATTGGAGTCCCCGTCGGGTCATGGCGTTCCGCTCACTCCACCGTGACCGACTTCGCGAGGTTGCGCGGCTTGTCGACGTCGGTTCCCTTGACCAGGGCGGCGTGGTAAGCCAGCAACTGGAGGGGCAGCGTGTGCAGGATCGGACTCAGATAGCCGGCGTTCTCGGGAAGCCGGATCACATGCACGCCCTCGGAGATCTGAATCTGCGAATCGGCATCGGCGAAGACGTACAGCTCGCCGCCGCGGGCGCGGACCTCCTGCAAATTCGATTTCAGCTTCTCCAGCAGCGCATCGTTCGGGGCGATTGCCACCACCGGCATGTCGCGGTCCACGAGCGCCAGGGGCCCGTGCTTGAGTTCACCGGCCGGATAGGCTTCGGCGTGGATATAAGAGATCTCCTTGAGCTTGAGCGCGCCCTCCAGCGCGATGGGGTAATGCATCCCGCGGCCCAGAAACAGCGCATGCTGCTTGCCGGAGAAACGCTCGGCCCAGGCTTGGACCTGAGCTTCCAGCGACAGCACGCGCGACAACCCTGCCGGCAGATGCCGCAGTGCAGCCAGGTGCGACTGCTCCTGCGTCGCGGTGAGCCTGCCGCGCACCTTGGCCAGGACGAGGGTGAGCAAGAAAAGGGTCGCCAGTTGCGTGGTGAACGCCTTGGTCGAGGCCACGCCGATCTCGGGTCCCGCGCGCGTCAGGAACTTCAGAGCCGTCTGGCGGATCAACGCGGACTCCGGCACGTTGCAGATGGCCAGGGTCAATTGCTCGCCCAGCGACTTGGCATGCTGGAGCGCGGCAATGGTGTCCGCCGTCTCGCCCGATTGCGAAATCGTGATCACTAGGGCATTGGGGTCAGCCACGCTCTGCCGATAGCGGTACTCGGACGCGATCTCGACGCTGCAGGGAATGCCGGCGATGGCTTCCAGCCAGTAGCGCGCCGTCAACCCCGCGTGATAACTGGTTCCACAGGCGAGCACCAGCACGGAGGTCGCGCGCTGGAAGACCTCCGCCGCCTCCACGCCGAACAGCTGCGGCATGATCGACTGGGCGCCCACCACCATTTCAAGGGTGGCCGCCACCGCGCCGGGTTGCTCGAAGATCTCCTTCTGCATGTAGTGCCGGTAGGGTCCGAGCTCGATCGCGTCGACCGACAGCTTGCTCTCGTGGACCGGCCGGATGGCCGCGGTACCGCTCGCGTCGATTACCCGATAGCCGTCGCGCCGGAGTTCGACCACGTCGCCCTCTTCGAGGTAGATGATGCGCCGCGTGACTTGCAGCAGCGCTGCGGCGTCGCTCGCGCAGAAGTTCTCGTTGTCCCCGAGCCCGAGCAGCAGCGGCGCTCCCTTGCGCGCGACGACCAGGCAATCCGGCGTCTTCTCCGAAAGCACCGCGATGGCATACGCGCCCTCGCATTCGCCGACCGCACGCCGGGTCGCTTCCAGGAGATTGCCGAAGCGCGTGAAATAGTGGTGAATCAGATGCGCGATCACCTCGGTGTCGGTGTCCGAAGCGAACGCATAGCCGGCCTTCTGCAGTCGTTCGCGAATCGATTCGTGATTCTCGATGATTCCGTTGTGCACCACCGCCAGACCGTCCTCGCTGACGTGTGGATGGGCATTGCGCTCGCTCGGCGCGCCATGGGTCGCCCATCGGGTGTGGGCGATGCCGAGCAGGCCCTGCACCCTGGTCTTGTCGGCCATTTCGGCGAGGCTGGCGACCCGCCCCACGCTGCGCAGCCGATGCAGCCCGCTGTTGACGATCGCCAGTCCTGCGGAATCGTAGCCGCGATATTCGAGCTTTCTGAGTCCTTCGAGCAGGATCGGAACGACGTTGCGCTGGGCGATGGCACCTACGATTCCGCACATGGGCAGCAATGATCAGAAAGAGATCGAGAATGGTACACGGCGCGCGGCGCACCGAACCGCCGGCACGAAGCGCACGCACGATATGTTTTCATCGCGCTGTGCCCTCAAGCCCTTTTCTTGGTCGGCCGTTTCCAGCCGGAGACCGACAGCTGTTTGGCGCGCGCCAGGGTCAGCTCCCCGGGCGGCGCGTCCTTGGTGATGGTACTGCCCGCGCCGATCGTGGCACCCTTTCCGATCACCACGGGGGCCACCAGTTGCGTGTCCGAACCGATGAACGCGTCGTCCTCGATGACGGTGCGGTGCTTGTTGGCGCCGTCGTAATTGCACGTGATCGTGCCTGCACCGATGTTCACGTTGCGCCCCACGCGGGTATCGCCAAGGTAGCTCAAATGATTGGCCTTCGAGCGATCGCCTAGCTCGGACGCCTTGACCTCGACGAAATTGCCCACGCGCACCTCGTCGCCGAAGCGCGTGCCCGGACGCACCCGGGTGTAGGGTCCGATGCGGCAGTCGGCTCCGATCGTCACGCCTTCCAGATGGCAGAACGGCAGCAGTTGCGTGCCGGGGCCCACATGAGCGTCGCGCACCACGCAGTTTGCGCCGATCCTCACCCGGTCGCCGAGCACCACGCTTCCTTCGAACACGCACCCGACGTCGATCGTCACATCGCGCCCGCAGGACAGTTCGCCGCGCACGTCGATTCGCGCGGGGTCGGCCAAGGTGACGCCCTGTTTCATCAGCGCCTGCGCGGATTCCCACTGGTGGATGCGCTCCAGACGCGCCAACTGCTCCTTGCTGTTCACGCCCAGAACTTCCCACGCTGCCTCCGGCTGGACGGTACCAATCGACACGCGATCCTTGACCGCCAATGCCGCGACGTCGGTCAGATAGAACTCGCCCTGAGCGTTGTCGTTGTCGATGCGTGCGAGCCAGCGGCCGAGTCGGTTGCGCTGTGCAGCCATCACGCCCGTGCTGACTTCGCGAATCGCCCGGTCCCGCCCGGTCGCGTCCTTCTCTTCGACGATTCTCGTCACCGCGCCCGAGCGATCGCGCACGATCCGCCCGTAACCGGACGGATCATCGAGTTCGACGGTCAGCAGCGTGAGCGGCGCCCGGCTTGCGACCAGGCGCTGCAGGGTTTGTGCACGCACAAGCGGAACATCGCCGTATAGCACCAGGACCACGTCCGAGGAAAGCAAGGGCATCGCCTGCTGCACGGCGTGCGCGGTGCCCAGCTGCGGTTCCTGCAGCACGAAGTCCACGTCGGGGGCGGCGAGGCGGCTGCGCACCTCCTCGGCGCCATGTCCGCACACCGCCACGATGCGCCTGGGCCGCAGCCGCCGCGCCACCTCGATCACATGGGCCAGGAGGGGGCGGCCGCCGAGCGGGTGCAGCACCTTGGGGACATCGGAGAACATCCTCGTGCCCTTACCGGCGGCGAGAATGACAACGTCGAGGTCGGGCATGGCGAAGAAAGGAGATGGCAGGCGCCGCCGGAATTATCGCACAGCACTCCGGCTGCCTGCCGCCCCGGCGGCTTGCTACTGCGCAGGCAACGCATTCAGCGCGTCGAGCGTGCCCGCGACCAGCAGATCGATCTGCGCTTCCTCGATCACGTACGGCGGCATGAAGTACACCGTATTGCCCAGCGGACGCAGCAGGAGCCCCCGCTTCAAGGCCTGCAGGTAGAAACGCCGTCCCGCCAGCGGGTCGGCAGAGTCGATTTCGAAAGCCCAGATCATGCCCGTATTGCGGAAGTTGCGAACCGCCCGATGGTGCGCGATCTCCTGCGCGCGCTGTGTGATGAGCGCTGATTTCACCCGGTTGGTCGCCAGGACATCTTCACGCTCGAAGATGTCGAGCACCGCGAGCGCGGCGCGACAAGCGAGCGGGTTGCCGGTATAGGAGTGCGAGTGCAGGAAGCCGCGGGCGACTTCGTCGTCATAGAACGCCGCATACACGGCGTCACTGGTCATCACCACGGACAGAGGGAGGAATCCGCCGGTGATGCCTTTGGACAGGCACAAGAAATCCGGTTTGATCCGAGCCTGGTCGCAGGCGAGGAAAGTGCCGGTGCGGCCGAAGCCCACGGCGATTTCGTCGGCGATCAGGTGCACGTTGTAGCGATCGCAAGCGGCGCGCGCACGGCGCAAGTACTCGGCGTCGTGCATCGCCATGCCCGACGCGCACTGCACCAGCGGTTCCACGATCAGCGCGGCGATGGTCTCATGGTGGGCCGCCAGGCAGTCCTCGAGCGCCGCGGCGGCGCGGGCGGCCACCTCGCGCGCACTTTCCTGGCCTCGTGCCAGGCGCCAGTCCGGCGAGGAAACGCGCAGGGGTTCGCGCAGCAACGGACCGTAGGCGTCGCGAAACAGACCGATGTCGCCCACCGACAAGGCTCCGACGGTCTCTCCATGATAGCTACCGGCGACGCAGGCGAAGCGGGTCTTGCGTGTCTGCCCGGCGTTCTTCCAGTAGTGGAAGCTCATCTTGAGCGCGATTTCGACCGCGGAAGAACCGTCCGACGCGAAGTGGCAGTGCGACAGACCGGTGCGCGCGGCGAGCCGCTCGCTCAACGTGACGACCGGCTCATGGGTAAAGCCGGCCAGGATCACGTGCTCCAGCCGGTGAAGCTGGTCGGCGATCGCGCGCGCGATCTCGGGGTTCGCATGGCCGAACAGGTTCACCCACCATGAACTGATCGCGTCCAGGTAGCGGCGGCCATCGAAATCGTAGAGCCACACTCCGTCTGCGCGCGCAATCGGCACGAGCGGCAGCTCTTCGTGCAACTTCATCTGCGTGCACGGGTGCCAGACGGCACGCAGGCTGCGCGCCGTCATGTCCGTGTTGCGCGACATGGGCATGTGAATCGGAGAGGACGGATCCGGAGCGGAAATCGGCGCAAGAGTAAGACACGAATCGCGACCCGGGGCAAGCCAGCGTGCTAGGCGCTTGCGCCACGCCGGGCGAGCCGGCCGTGAACGGGACTATTAGCACTGGGCGCTGCCGGCTGCTGGCGCGCATGATGCTTTCAGCGGTATTGACCGGAATTTTTTCGCTTCGCTATATTCGAAAGGTGCGAGGAGGTTCGGATGGATTTGCTCGAATGCATCTCGGAGCAGATGGCGGCCACGCACAAGCCGCTGGTCGCGGTCACCGTGGCGGCCGTACCTTGTCCCGACACGCCCGTCATTCTCACCTTGCACTGGCATGGTTTCATCGAGGAAAAGATCCTCGACGCGGAAGAGGCCGAGACGGTGCAGTACACCTCGATTCCCAGTTCCGCGTTGCAGGTGAACCAGCGCTGGAGCGATCTGATGCTGCTCGATCGCGCGGCGATGGAAGCCGGTTGGGAACTCGGGGCGTGGGACGTCGCCCGCAGCGAACGTCCGGGTTGCGCGCGACCCGGCGCGCGGCCGCGCGAAGCGCTCGAGTGCTTGCAGGCGTTTGCAGCGCTGCCCGCAAGCCTCGGCGGCCAGCAGGTCGTGGTCGCTGACACGCCCGACGCCGACGAGCTGGTCGACCTTGCCGCGCGGCGCGGGTACCTGTTCTGGGTCTTCCGCCCCGTCCACGGCGGCATCTGGGCCGAGGTGGCCGCCGACGCCACGCTCGATGCGGAGGGCCGGCGCTCGCCGCCCTGTCCGCTCGCCCCGATTCCGCCGGCCGGCCAGGGTCCGCGTAAGACTGTCTACCGCTTCGGCGTGGCCGCAACGCGGCGCACGGTCAACTGACCTGCCGTTTCCGCCGGGCGGCTGCGCCCCGGCCATCGATGCTCAAGCCCCACCGCTGGGGCCGGCGCTCTCATTTTTTTGCCGACCGTTGAAATCGAGACCTTCGCCCCGTATGATTGGCACTCGCTTTGATCGAGTGCTAACAGAAAGCTCGAAATCCATTCAATTCAAATTCTTATCAGCTTTGTGAGGCAAGGAGAGTAGCAATGAAGATCCGTCCCCTGCATGACCGAGTGATCGTCAAGCGCCTGGAGGAGGAGCGCAAGACAGCCTCCGGAATCGTGATTCCTGACACTGCAGCCGAGAAACCGGACACCGGTGAAGTCGTTGCCGTAGGGCCGGGCAAGATTCTCGACGACGGCAAGGTCCGTCCGCTGGACGTCAAGAAGGGCGACAAGATTCTGTTCGGCAAGTACTCGGGGCAGACCGTGAAGATCGAAGGCGAGGAACTGCTCGTGATGCGCGAAGAAGACATCATGGGCGTGCTCGAAGCGGCGTAGGGAATTCCCCGCTACGCCCCAGCCAAATTTCCAGGAGACATTAATGGCAGCCAAAGACGTCAAGTTTCACGACGCCGCGCGCGCGCGCATCGTCGCGGGCGTGAATGTCCTCGCCGATGCGGTGAAAGTCACCCTCGGCCCCAAAGGTCGCAACGTGGTCCTCGAGCGCTCCTTCGGTTCGCCGACCGTCACCAAGGACGGCGTGTCGGTCGCGAAGGAGATCGAACTGAAGGACAAGTTCGAGAACATGGGTGCGCAGATGGTCAAGGAGGTCGCCTCCAAGACCTCGGACGTGGCCGGTG
>DATMAN010000003.1 GCA_035560005.1 Burkholderiales bacterium
CCATGATCTGATCGGCAGACAGATGCTCTTGGCGCGAGAACAGCGCGTACGCGATCTCGATGCGCTGATGCGTCGGGTTGATTCCGTGAGCACGCAGCGTGTCGGCGAGGTTGTCTCGGGTGTACGCAGTGCCTTGCATGGCGGAAATTATAGGTAGACATTTGGACTCTGTCTAATCCCGAGAAACCCCCGACCCTTCATCGGCTTACAGCCGTTCGCAGGACCGATCGGGCCAGCGACAGGTCCCTGTGGCGGCTGGCCGGATCACCCGCGGTCCGTCGGGGAACGAATTCGCACAACGCTCCTGCCGTTCGTTCCCCGGATTCAGCCGTCCGTCGGAACCCGCTTCGGCCGCGCGCTCGCCTTCACGCATGCTGCGCGCCGAAAAATATTGCTGGGCCGAAGACGTCGGCAAGGACCGCGAGTGGCATCCGCCGTTCGGGGCACCGATCCGGCCGTCCATCGGAATCCGCTTTCGAGCCGTATGCCAGTTGACTAGGCTAATCATCGCAACAGGGAGAACGAAATGCGCACCAGATCCAACCGGTTTTGCAAGGCCTCGCGCGATCGCGGCTTCACCTTGATCGAGGTGATGATCGCCGTTGGCATCGTCGCGATCCTGGCCGCGATCGCACTGCCTTCTTATCAACAGTACGTCGCGCGAGGAAAACTCGCGGAGGCAACCGCGGCGCTCGCCGGGCAGCGGGTCAAGATGGAGCAGTACTACCAGGACAATCGAACCTATACCGGCGCCTGTGCGGCAGGTACGGTCGCTCCGCTGCCCACCGGAGAACATTTCGACTACGCCTGCAACATCCCGGTAGGCGGGCAAAGCTACACCATCACCGCGACCGCCAAGGTCAACTCCGGCGTGGATGGTTTTCAGTTCAGCATCGACCAGAGCAACACCCGGCGCACCGTCGCCGTTCCCGCCGGCTGGCAGTTGCCGGCCGGCAATTGCTGGGTACAAAGGAAGAACGGCACATGCTGACCGCGCATCGCTCACAACACGGCGTGACGCTGATCGAGATTCTGGTCAGCTTCACGCTGGTCGCCTTGCTCATGGTCATCGCCGTGCCGGCTTACAACACCTGGCTGCAGAACACGCAGATTCGCAACGCGGCCGAAGCAGTCGTCAACGGCATGCAGATCGCGCGTGCCGAGGCGGTCAGGCGCAACACCTTGGCGCAACTGGTGCTCACGGGCGGGTCGAGCTGGACCGTGTCGCTGCCGCTCACCGGAGAGCAGATCCAGGAGCGGCCGGCCGCGGAAGGCTCCGCAGGCGCCGTGGTCGCGATTCTCCCCGCGGCGGCCGATCGCATTTCTTTCAACGGCATGGGCTGGGTTGCGCCGAACAATGACGCCAGCCCGTCGATCACGCAACTGGACTTCAGCAACCCCAGCGGAGGCGCCTGCAAGCACGTGGCCGACGGACCGATGCGCTGCCTGCGGATTGCGATCTCGAGCGGGGGCGCCTTCCGGATGTGCGATCCGGCGGTCGCCGCCGGCGATCCGCGCGCCTGCTAGCGAAGCCTCGACGGAGGACACATGAAACCGGTTCGTCGGATCGGATCGAAACAGAGCGGTGTCACTCTGCTCGAGGCGCTGCTCGGCATCCTGATTTTTTCCATCGGCATCCTGGCGGTGGTCGGCATGCAGGCAGTGGCGATCAAGACCGTCGCAGAATCGAAGTACCGGATGGATGCCAGTTTCCTTGCCAACGAAATCATCGGCGAGATGTGGGCCAATCGCGCCAACTTGGCGTCGTACGACTACGCCGGCGGCACGGTACCGGCGGTTCTCACCCGCTGGGTCGCCAAGGTCAACAGCGCGCTGCCCGGCGCCGCGGCCAATCCGCCCACCATCGAAGTCGCGGCCGGCAACGTCGTCACGGTGACGATTTTCTGGCAACACCCGGAAGAGGCGAATCTCAGTCCTCCCCCCCCGCCGCACAGTCATACGGTCATTGCCTCGATCAACTGCTGCTGACGGAAGGCTTCGATGAAGACTGCACCTTTCAATATGCGCGGATTCAGCCTGGTCGAGATCCTGGTCGCCATGGTGATCGCACTGCTGGGGACGGTGATCATCTTCCAGGTGTTCGCAGTGTCGGAGGACATCAAGCGAACCTCGACCAGCGGAGGCGACGCCCAACAGTACGGGGCGCTCGCCTTGTTCACGCTGGAGCGCGACCTGCGCATGGCTGGCTACGGGATCAACAACGCGGCCCTGCTCGGCTGCACGGTGCGCGCCTACGACGAGCTCGCCACGCCGCCCGACATTCCCAACTTTACGCTCGCTCCCGTGATCATCACGCCGGGCGCCGATGCCAAGACGCCCGACACGGTCGCGATCATGTATGGAGACTCCGACCTTCTGGCGGCTCCGGCCAAGATCACGCAGAACATGCCCTCGCCGGCGGCCACGTTCAAGGTCAGCAATCGCTTCGGCTTCTACCCTGGACACCTCGTGCTCGCCGCGGAGCCCGGCAAGGACTGCACGCTCGCGGAAGTCACCGAAACGCCGGGCACGCCGGGACAGACCGACAACGTCATTCACAACAGCGGCAACTACATCAATGCCGCGGGAGCGAACGTGACCGCACGCTTCAACAAGCCGAGCGGGCTGGGCATCAGCTACACCACCAGCGGCACGCTCTACAACCTGGGCAACGCGCCCATCAGAAACACCTACAGCGTCCAGAACGCACGCCTGATGCAGACTTCGACGTTCGCGACGACGCCCGGCGTCGCGGTGGCCATCGCGGAGAACATCGTGCACATGAAAGTGCAGTACGGGAAGGACGATGGCGTGGACAACGGCACCGTCGACCACGCGACCTTCGTGGCCGACGACGGCGCGGTCGACAACTACACCAATACCATGCCGGGCACGCCGAGCGCCGCCGACTGGGCCCGCATCATCACCATTCGGCTGGCGCTCGTCGCTCGTTCGGCACAGCCGGAGCGGCCCAACGTGGCCGCCGGACCTTGCGACGCGACGACCGCGGCGCCGACCTGGTCGGGCGGCACGTTCGACCTGTCCAACGACCCGAACTGGCAGTGCTACCGCTACCGCGTGTTCGAGACGACCGTTCCGCTGCGCAATCTCATGTGGCAGCAGCTCTCGTGATCCTGGCGACAAAGGACGCAGCTATGAGGACGCACCGGTTCCCCCGTACCCCCGGCAATCTCCGCGGCCGCCAGCACGGCGTGGTGCTCGTGATCGCACTCATCGTGCTGGTGGCCATGACGCTCGCGGCCGTCGGGATGACGCGATCCATCGACACCGCGAATGTCATCGCCGGCAATCTCGGCTTCAAGCAGTCGGCGCTCAACGCGACCGACAAAGGCATCGAGGCCGCCTACCAGTGGCTGGTGGCGCGCGCCGGCACGGCGACCCTGAACAACTCGGATCTGACCGCGGGCTACTACTCCTCGATGCCCGGTTCGGAGCCCGACTGGACCGCCTCTGCGACCTGGAACGACGCCGTGGACCTCGACGGCGGCGCTGCCGATCCGGCGGGGAACGTCGTCTCCTACCTCATTCACCGCATGTGCACCTGCCCCGACGCGGCCTACAACGGCAACTGCGCCGGGGGCGCCGCCAATCAATGCGCGCTGTCCATGCCCACCGGCGCCGGCGCGACCGGCGGCAGCATGGCGGTGGGCGCGGTCGTGTTCGAAGGCACACCACAAGTCTATTACCGCGTCACGGTGCGTACGGCCGGCCCGCGGAACACGCAGAGCTACGTGCAATCGATGATCGCCGTTTCGCAATAGATTTCACCGGATCGCCTGGAGGTTGTCATGAACCAGCCCAACGTCACACTTCTCCGCCGCGCGTCCGCGCTGGGCGCCCTGATGGCGGCCTGGCTGTGCGCGCCCGCGTTTGCGGCCCCGACCGACATCTCGAACACGCCGCTTTCGGCCTCTTCGAGCGGAGCGGTGCTGCCCAATCTGATGTTCGTGCTCGACGACTCGGGCAGCATGGGACGGGATTACCTGCCGGACTACGCGACCGACAACGACACCTGCAAGACACGCTCGAGCGGCAACGACGACTGCAACCGCGGCGATCCGCCGTATTACTCGCCGCAGTTCAACACCATCTACTACAACCCGCAGGTCACCTATTACCCGCCGCTCGATGCCACGGGTGCTCCGTATCCGTCGCAGACCTCGCCGTGGACCAGCACCAAGACCGACGGCTTCTTCAGCAGCTCGGGCAACACGAACCTGATTACGAGCTTTCCGGAGATCGTGTACTGCGACGACTCGGGCCTGACCAACTGCCGGCGCAACGGCATCGACACCAATACCCCCTTTGAATATCGAGAACAGCCGCAGACGCTTGGGCCGGATATCGGTCGGACCTTTGGCTACCCTGAGTCGTCCTCAATCACGATTTTCTCGACAAGCTCGGACATGACATACAGTGCAAACACGACCACCGCGACATGCCAGACGCTGAGCGCGCCGAGAGTCTGCCGAAACGCCTCGGGCAGCACCTTCATCATTACGATGCGAATCGCCAATCACGGGCTCGTGACGGGCGACAGAATCGAGGTATTTGGCAGCCAATGCGACAACGCCTTCAACACGGGCAGCAGCCTTGTGAACGTCAACGTTGTCGATTCGAACACCTTCACCTACTTGGACGCCGGAAGCGCCACGAGCAATCGCAAGTGCACAATCAGGCGCCCGGGGTATCGACACGCACTGACGATCAACAGCAACCCGCACTACTACACGATCACGCCCAAGGAGCACTGCTCGGATGCCCAGCTCGTCAACTGTGTGGCGTCGACGGTCCCCACCACGGTCGCCGGCACGAGCTACAACTTCCCGGCGTACGTGCGCTACTGCAAGACCCGCGACGATGCGCACGCGCCGGCGCCGGTAAGCGGCAATCCACCAGGCGGTACCACCCCGCGTTGCCGGGCGAAATACGACACCACCTACGACAACCCGCGCTACGGCAACTTCACCCGCACCGACATCGTCTCCACGACGACCAGCTACGGCAACCGTCCCAACCGGCTCGACTGCGCCGCGCGGCCGGTATGCACCTACGACGAAGAGATGACCAACTTCGCCAACTGGTACGCCTACTACCGCACCCGGATGCAGATGATGAAATCCGCCGCCGGGCGCGCCTTCGCCCCGATCGACGACCGCTACCGGGTGGGCTTCATCACCATCAATCCGGGCTCGCCGGTCAGCTCGAGCAAGTACCTCAAGATCGACAAGTTCACCGCGACCCACAAGGCGGCCTGGTACAACATGTTCTACTCGCAGACCTCGAACAGCGGCACGCCGCTGCGCGAGGCGCTGGCACGGGTGGGACGGCACTTCGGCGGGATCACCACCGGCATCAACAGCGGCATGCCGGAAGATCCGGTGCAGTACTCCTGCCAGCAGAACTTCACCATCCTGACCACCGACGGCTACTGGAACGGCAACGCCGGCGTGAATCTCACCGGCGGGTCGATCGGAGACCAGGACAACGTGAACTCCGGCTATTCGACCCGCGCGGTTGGCGCCTTCGACGGCAACATCGGCGCGTCGAACACCCTGGCGGACGTCGCGCTGTATTACTACAAGACCGACCTGCGGCCTGCAGGCTCGCTCGGTGCGCTGGGCACCGACGTCTCCAACAACAATGTGCCGACTTCCGCCAAGGACTCGGCGCCGCACCAGCACATGACCACCTTCACGCTGGGGATCGTGGAAGGGTTGATGACCTACCGCTCCGACTACGAGACGGCGGCGACCGGTGATTTCGCCAACATCAAGGCGGGTACCAGCGGCGCGTGCTTCTGGACTTCGGGCACCTGCAACTGGCCGTTGCCGGTGGCCGATCAGTTGACCGCGCTGGACGACCTCTGGCACGCGGCGGTCAACGGCCGCGGCACGTTCTACCTGGCACAGGACCCGAACCAGGTCGCCGACGGCTTGAGCGGCGCACTGACCGGGCTGAACGTCCGTACGGCAGCCGCGGCCGCTTCGGCCACCAGCAGTCCGAACATCACCCCGACCGACCGATCGATCTTCAGCTCTACCTACACCACGGTGCAGTGGAACGGGGAAGTCGTCGCCCAGGACATCGATCCGGCCACCGGCAACGTGGTGCCCACGATCAAATGGTCGGCCCAGACGCTGCTCGATGCCAAGGTCGGACCCTCGACCGACACGCGCACGATCTACATGATCGACCCCGCGGCTTCCAACAAGCTCAAGTCCTTCCTGTTCACCAGCATGAGCGCCTCCGAACAGGCGTACTTCGCCAACAAGTGCAGCCCGACGAGCAACCTGTCGCAATGCGCGCTGCTGTCTTCTGCGGACTTGACCACCGCGAACAACGGAAAGAACATGGTCAATTTTCTGCGCGGCCAGACCCAGCACGAAGGCACGATATACCGCGATCGCGTGCACGCCCTCGGCGACACCGTGAACGCGACACCGGCCTACATGCGCGAGCCGCGCTTCGCCTTCGCCGATGCAGTGACCCCGGACTACGCTTCCTTCAAGACGGCCAACGCTTCGCGCCAGGCCACCCTGTTCATCGCGGCCAACGACGGCATGCTGCACGCCTTCAACGCCGACAACGGGCAGGAGATGTGGGCCTACGTGCCGAAGATCGTGATGCCGAACATGTACAAGCTGGCGGAGAAGAACTACGCCACCAAGCACGTCTACCTGGCGGACGGCTCCCCGGTGCTGATGGACGTGTTCATCGGCGGTGCCTGGAAGACCATTCTGGTCGCCGGCCTCAACTCCGGCGGGCGCGGCTACTACGCGCTGGACGTGACCGATCCGCTGAATCCGAAGGGGCTGTGGGAGATCTGTCACGACTCCACCCTCTGCGCGGTGTGGGACGCCGACATGGGGCTCAGCTACGGCAACCCGGTCATCACCAAGCGCCCGAGCGACGGCAAGTGGGTGGTGCTGGTGACTTCGGGCTACAACAACATCTCTCCCGGCAGCGGTCGCGGTTACCTGTACGTGCTCGACGCCGCCACCGGTGCGATCCTGGAAAAGCTGGACACCGGGGTGGGCGATACGACCACGCCATCCGGACTGGGTCGCATCTCGGTGTGGGCGGACAGCGCCAATACCGACAACACCGGCAAGTACGTCTATGGCGGCGATCTGCTCGGCAACCTGTGGCGCTTCGACCTCACCACCAGCCCGTCCGGAATCCTGAAACTGGGGGTTCTGACCGACGGCAGCGGGCGTCCGCAATCGGTCACGACGCGACCGGAACTCGGCTTGGTGCAGGGCAACCGGGTGGTGTTCGTCGGCACCGGGCGCTATCTCGGGGTGAGCGACCTGCAGGACCCGGCAACCTGGTCGCCGCCGTCGACCGACGCCTATCAGCAGTCGGTCTACGCGATCAAGGACAAGGGGGTGGCTTACGGCAACGTGCGCAGCAGCGCCAATCTGGTCCAGCAGACGATCTCGGTGGTCGATCCGATCACCCGGACGACCTCGACCAACCCCGTCAACTGGAGCAGCAACAACGGCTGGTACGCGGACTTCAACCCGTCCAACGACTCGCCGGGCGAGCGCGTCAGCATCGACCCGCAGCTGGTGCTGGGCACGCTGCTGGTAACGACCAACGTCCCCAACACCGATGCCTGCTCCACCGGCGGCGACAGCTGGCAGTACCAGTTCGCCTACGACTCCGGTCAGTACGTGTCGACCAGTCCAGGCAACGCGGTCGCCGCCAAGCTGGGCAACGCCATCACCGTGGGCGTGGTCATCGTCCGGTTGCCGAGCGGTCAGTTGAAGGCGATCGCCACGGACGCGACCGGAGCCAAGACCTCCTTCGGCGTGAACGTCGGCGGCTCGGCCGCCTCAGGCAAGCGCACGGGCTGGAGAGAGCTGATCTACTGATCGACCGAATCGGTCGGCTGCGACACGAACAGGCCGGAAATCCGGCCTGTTCACCTTTCAGGCGAGCGCCCTGGGCAGGGGAAACGTGATGCGCTCGGCAACGCCTTCCAGCTCGCGCGTCTCGCGCGCTCCGAGCGCTTCCAGGCGCGCCACCACCTGGCGCACGAGCAGTTCGGGCGCGGATGCCCCGGCCGTAACCCCCACGATGGCCTTGCCCTCCAACCAGCGGGCATCGACCGCGCTGGCATCGTCCACCATGTAGGCCGGCACACCGCTGTTGGACGCCACTTCCCGCAGCCGGTTGGAGTTCGAGCTGTTGGGGGAGCCGACGACGATGACGAGGTCGCACTGCCGGGCGAGCAGCTTGACGGCATCCTGGCGATTCTGAGTCGCGTAGCAGATGTCGTCCTTCTTCGGGCCGAGGATGGACGGGAAGCGCCTCTTGAGCGCCTGCACGATGCCGCGGGCGTCGTCCACCGACAGCGTTGTCTGCGTCACGAAAGCGAGATTGTCCGGATCGGCGACCTGCAGTCGCTCGACGTCCTCCACCGACTCCACCAGATACATGCCGCCCGAACTCTGCCCCATGGTGCCTTCCACTTCCGGATGGCCGCGGTGGCCGATCATGATCACTTCGCGCCCCTGTTCCCGCATCCGGGCCACTTCGACGTGCACTTTCATGACCAGCGGACAGGTCGCATCGAACACCTTGAGGCCGCGCGCCTGCGCCTCACGGCGCACCGCCTGGGACACGCCGTGAGCGCTGAACACCACGGTGGCGCCGGGCGGGATTTCGGACAGCGCCTCGACGAACACGGCTCCCTTGCGGCGCAGGTCGTTCACGACGTACTGGTTGTGGACGACTTCGTGGCGCACGTAGATCGGTGCGCCGTGAATCGCCAGCGCGCGCTCCACGATCTCGATCGCGCGGTCGACGCCGGCACAGAAGCCGCGAGGGTTGGCCAACAGGACTTTCATGAACCGCAATTGTAACCACCCCTCCCGATGACCGGTCGCCGTCGGTCGACGGCGGCTCTCTGGCCTTACGGCCGCCGCGCCGAGACCTGCTTGACCCGGGAGCGGCGCAGGCTGTCCCAGATCATGACGACCACGCCGACCGTTATACAGGAATCGGCTAGGTTGAACGCCGGCCAGTGCCAGCCGCGCCAGTGCAGCAGGACGAAGTCCACGACCGCGCCCCGGAGCAGCCGGTCGATCAGGTTGCCGATCGCGCCGCCGAGCACCAGGGAGAGCGCGAGGCACAGGAGCGCGTCGCCGCGGTTTTTCACGATCAGATAGGCAATGACGCCAGAGGCGATGATCGCAACCGCGACAAAGAACCAGCGCTGCCAGCCATCGGCATCGGCGAGGAAGCTGAACGCCGCGCCGGGGTTGTAGGTCAGCCACAGCGCCAGAAAGGGCAGCACCTCGAGCGGCGAGCCGGGCGCCAGTGCGCGCACGGCCACGTACTTCGAGGCCTGGTCCAGCACGACGATGAGCGCGCTCAGCGTGAACCAGCGCGCGGCGCTAGGCATAGGACCGGTGCTCTCCGGCGCCGAAGAGATTCAGCGTACAGCGGCCGCACAGTTCCGGGTGGTCGGCGTCGTGTCCCACGTCGCTGCGGTAATGCCAGCAGCGCGCGCACTTGCGGTGGGGGCTGGGCATGACCTCGATCCTGTCCGGCCCCTGCGCGCCGGCGACGGTCGCCTGCGAGGTGATCAGCACGAACTTCAGCTCGTCTCCGAGCATTGAGAGCAATTGGTAGCGTTCGCCGTTGGCGTGGATGCGCACTTCGGCCTGCAGGGAGGACCCGATGCGACCTTCGGCACGCACCTCTTCCAGCCGTTTCTGCACTTCCGAGCGGATCTGGCGGATCGCATCCCAGCGTGCGCAAAGGTCGGCGCCGGTATCCGGGAACGCATGCCAGGTGTGCAGGAAAACGCTGTCATCCCGGTTACGGGTGAGGATCGGCCACGCCTCTTCAGCGGTGAACGACAGCACCGGTGCCATCAACGTGAGCAGGCTGTGCCCGATGTGCCACAGCGCGCTCTGCGCCGAGCGGCGCGCCTTCGATTTCCTGGGGCTCGTGTAGAGCCGGTCCTTCAGGATGTCGAGATAGAAGCCGCCGAGATCCTCCGAGCAGAACGTCTGCAGCCGCTGCACGACCAGGTGAAACTCGAAGCGTTCGTAGTCCTTGACCAGCTGGGCCTGGAGGCGCTGCGCCATCTGCACGGCGTAGCGGTCGATTTCCAGCCACTCCGACACCGCGAGCGCATCGCCGCCGGGGTCGAAATCATCGAGGTTGGCAAGCACGAAACGCAGCGTGTTGCGGATACGCCGGTAGCTCTCCACGACCCGCTTGAGAATCTCCTCGGAGAGCGACAGTTCGCCCGAGTAGTCCGTGGCCGCCACCCACAAACGCAGGATGTCGGCGCCGAGCGTGTCCATGACCTTCTGCGGCGCAATGACATTGCCCAGCGACTTGGACATCTTGCGCCCCTCGCCGTCCACCACGAATCCATGAGTCAGCAAGGCGTGGTACGGCGCGCGGTCGTCGATCGCGCAGCCTGTCAGCAGCGAGGACTGGAACCAGCCCCGATGCTGATCCGAGCCTTCCAGGTAAAGGTGCGCGGGCTTGCCGAGGTCCGGGTGGCCTGCCAGGACGGTCGCGTGCGTCGAGCCGGAATCGAACCACACGTCCAGGGTGTCCGGCACCTTGCGATAGGTGTCGGCCTCGCCGCCGAGCAGCTCTTCTTCCCGGAGCGAAAACCAGGCTTCGATACCCTGCTTCTCGACACGCTGCGCCGCCTGCTCCAGCAACTCCAGAGCGCGCGGATGCAGTTCGCCGGTCTCACGGTGGACGAAGAGCGCCATCGGCGTGCCCCAGCTGCGCTGGCGCGAAACGCACCAGTCGGGCCGGTTGGCGATCATCGCTTCCAGTCTGGCGCGCCCCCAGGTCGGGAAAAACGCGGTGGCCTCGACCGCTGCCCGGGCGACTTCGCGCAGCGTCTTGCCGTCCGGCCCGGCGCGCTCCATTCCGATGAACCACTGGCGCGTGGCGCGAAAGATGATCGGGCTCTTGTGACGCCAGCATACGGGGTAGCTGTGCTGGTAGCGCTCGATGCGCACCAGCTTCCGGTTCTTCTTCAGCGCCTCGACGATGACGTCGTTGGCCTTCCACACGGTGAGCCCACCGACCAGAGGCACGGTCGGGAAGAAGCGGCCGTCATCATCCACCGGGTTGTCGACCGGAAGACCATACTTGTTGCCGGCCTCGAAGTCCTCCAGCCCATGCCCCGGCGCGGTGTGCACCAGGCCGGTACCCGTGTCCAGCGTGACGTGCTCTCCGAGGATGATCGGCACCTGGCGATCGTAGAACGGATGGTGCAGGCGCAGGCCCTCGAGCTGCGCGCCCCTGAACTGCGCCACGATCCGCCAGTCCTCGACCTGGTAGGCCGCCATGCACTGCTCCGCCCGCTGCGCCGCGAGCAGGAAAAGTCCGGCCGAGAGCCGCACCAGCGCATAGTCCAGATCCGGGTGCACCGTCACCGCCTGATTGGCCGGCAGAGTCCATGGAGTGGTCGTCCAGATGACGGCGTAAGCGGGTTCGTAGATCTGGGTGAAGCGCAGCCGCTTCGCCAGCTCGTCGTTGTCCGCCACCTGGAAGGCGACGTCGATCGCAGGCGAGGTGCGCTCCTCGTATTCCACCTCCGCCTCGGCGAGCGCCGAGCGGCACTCCGTGCACCAGTGTACCGGCTTGGCGCCCTGATAGAGATACCCGCGCTCCAGGATCCTGCCCAGGGTCCGGATCGTGTCCGCCTCGGTCTTGAAGTCCATGGTCCGGTACGGATGCTCCCAGTCGCCCAGCACGCCGAGGCGGATGAAGTCCTTGCGCTGGCGTTCGATCTGCTGGGCGGCGTACTCGCGGCACAGTTTCCTGAATTCGGTGGGCGAGACGTGCTTGCCGTGCTGCTGCTTTTCGACCTGGTGCTCGATCGGCAGTCCGTGGCAGTCCCAGCCGGGTACATAGGGCGCGTCAAAGCCGGCCAGCGTCTTCGATTTCACGACGATGTCCTTCAGGATCTTGTTCACCGCGTGTCCGATATGGATGTCGCCGTTGGCATAAGGAGGGCCGTCGTGCAGTATGAATTTCGGCCGGCCCCGGCAGGCTTCGCGGATGCGCTGATAGAGCTTGCGCTCCTGCCAGTCTCTGATCCACCCAGGTTCGCGCCTGGCCAGATCGCCGCGCATCGGAAACGGCGTGTCGGGAAGATTCAGCGTGTGCCGGTAGTCGCCCATGGCCTTGTGCTTAGGCGCAGACGGATCCGTTGCCGCGACGCGCCGCAACGGCAACGAGCCGCTCAGTTGGCGGCACCGGCAGCCGCCACCGCATCGGTCGATCAGTTCTTTCCAACACTTCTGTGTGCCTCCGTGCCCTTGAACCGGAAGAATTGCTTCGCCACCGCCACGTCGCGCGCGATTTGCGCCGTCAGCTCGTCGAGCGTGGCGTACTTCTGCTCGTCGCGCAGCTTTTGCAGGAAGCGCACGCAAATGCGGCGGCCATAGATTCGGCGCTCGAAGTCGAAGAGATGGACCTCCAGTGTCGGCTCGCCGCGCTGCTTCACCGTCGGCCGCACACCCACGCTCGCCACGCCCGGAAGCGGCCGCTCTTCCAGGCAGTCGACTTCGACGACGAAGATGCCCGCCAGCGCCGGCCGCAACCGCCTGAGCTGCACGTTGGCGGTCGGATAGCCCAGCCTGCTTCCAAGGCTGTCGCCCCGCACCACCCGGCCGCTGATCGCGTACTGCCGGCCGAGCAGCGCCTGCGCTCCGGCGAGGTCGCCCGCCTCCAGTCTCGCGCGCACCGCGGTACTGGAGACGCGCTCACCACCCCGGACGACGCTGTGCATCGCCTCGACTTCGAAGCCGTGTTCGGCGCCCAGAGCTTTGAGCATGGCGAAGTCGCCGGCGCGGCGTGCGCCAAATCGAAAATCATCCCCGACCAGCAGCCACCTCACGCCCAGACCGCGCACCAGCACGCGCTCGATGAAATCGCGCGGCGAGAGCTGCGCGAACCGATAGTCGAAGCGAAAGACATAAGTGCGCTCCACCCCGTGGCTGCGCAGCAGTTCGAGCTTCTCGCGCAGGCTGGTCAGACGGGCGGGCGCCTGATCCGGCGCGAAGAATTCCTGCGGCTGCGGCTCGAACGTCATGACCGCCGCCGGCGCGCCGAGCCGTGCGGCGGCCTCGATCAGGCGCGCCAGCATCGCCTGGTGCCCGAGGTGAACCCCGTCGAAGTTGCCGATGGTGAGCGCCAGCGCACGATCCGCGCGCGCCGGGATGCCGCGGAAGACCCGCATCGCACGAAACGCCAGTCAAAAACCGGAAAGGGCTGAATTCTAGCGGTTTCCCGGCCGCCGGATCAGCTCCCGGGCGCCTCGCGGTGCTGCGCGAGCGCCCAGTCGGCGATGGCGTCGGTCAGTGCTTCCGAGTCGCCGATCGCGGCCGTGACCCGGATCCTCACTGCGGGATGGGTCTGCCGAATGCGGGCGACGAGACGCGGCAGATCTTCCTTGAGATGCCCGCCTTGCGCGAGAAACAGCGGCACGACGGTCATGTGCGACACGCCTGCGTCGGCAAGCCGGGCCGCGGCGTCCGCCAAACCGGGTTGCAGCGATTCGAGAAAGGCCAGTTCGACGGCGGCTTCCGGGCAGGCCGCGCGCAGCCGCGCCTGGATCCTGCGAAACGGTTCCGCCCACCCGGGGTCGCGCGCGCCGTGAGCGAACAGGACGATCGCGTCGCGGGGCGTGCGTTTCATCGTCGCAAGGCAGTGACTGTCACATGCGCTAGTGTACCGGACCCGGAAAGACGTCGACCCGGCGCGGTTTCAGGTAGACCAGGTCTCCGGCGGCCAGGCGCAGCTCGCGAAAGCGTTCCTTGCTGATCTGCGCGTGGATCGGCACGTGGGGCGGATCCTGCGGGGCGAGTTCCAGGCGCACGACCGGGCCCAACGCCAACACATGCGCCACCCGCGCGGGCAATCCCGCATGCGCCTGCGGGTGTCGTGCGATCTCGATGTCATGGGCGCGCACATAGGCGAGCGCGGGTTGTTCCTGCGCCTGCGCATGTTGTGGCACTTCGATCTCGATCCCGCCGATCCAGGCGCGCCCCTGATGCAGCCGGCCATGAAACAGGTTGACGTTCCCGAGAAACTCGAGGACGAAGGGACTGGCGGGTGCCTCGTAGACCTCGTCCGGCGTGCCGACCTGCTCGATGCGTCCCTCGTTCATGACCACGACCCGGTCGGCCACTTCCAGCGCTTCCTCCTGATCGTGCGTGACGAAAACGCTGGTGATCCGCATGTCGTCGTGCAGGCGGCGCAACCAGCCGCGCAGGTCCTTGCGCACCCTGGCATCGAGCGCGCCAAACGGCTCGTCGAGCAGCAGCACCCGGGGCTCCACCGCCAGGGCGCGCGCCAATGCGATGCGCTGGCGCTGCCCGCCCGAGAGCTGATGCGGATAACGCTCGGCCAGCCAGTCGAGCTGCACCAGCCTCAGCAACTCCGAGACGCGACCGCGAAGCTCCGACTCCGGCAGGCGCGCGGACCTCGGCCGCACGCGCAGGCCGAAGGCGACGTTCTCGAAGATCGTCATGTGACGAAACAGCGCATAGTGCTGGAACACAAAGCCCACCCGCCGCTCGCGCGCGTGCCGGTCGGTCGCGTCCTCCCCGTGAAACAGCACCTGACCGCTGTCCGGTATCTCGAGGCCGGCAATGATTCGCAGGAGCGTGGTCTTGCCGCAACCCGATGGTCCGAGCAACGCCAGCAGCTCGCCGGGCTCGACACTCAGGCTGACGTCGTTGAGCGCCGCGAAACTGCCGAAGCGCTTATGAAGACTGCGAAGCTCGATGCTCATGAGCGCTCCCGGGCTTCGTCCTGCCCTCGATCAGCGACTTCAGCGCCAGTGTTGCCAGTGCGAGCAGCGCCAGCAGCGAGGCGACTGCGAACGCGGCGGCGAAGTTGTATTCGTTGTAGAGAATCTCCACATGCAGAGGCATCGTGTTGGTCAGCCCGCGGATGTGGCCGGAGACCACGGACACCGCGCCGAACTCGCCCATGGCGCGCGCATTGCAGAGAATGGCGCCGTAGAGCAGGCCCCACTTGATATTCGGCAAGGTGACCCGCCAGAACGCCTGCCAGCCGCCGGCGCCCAGCAGGACCGCGGCCTCCTCCTCTTCCGTGCCCTGGGCCTGCATCAGCGGAATCAGCTCGCGGGCAACGAAGGGGACGGTCACGAAAAGCGTGGCCAGCACGATGCCGGACACGGCGAAGATGACCTGCAGGCCGTGGTCGGCAAGCCACGGCCCGAGCCATCCCTGCAGGCCAAAGACGAGGACATAGATCAACCCCGAGATGACCGGCGAGACCGAAAAGGGCAGATCGATCAGCGTCACGAGCAGGCTCTTGCCGCGGAATTCGAACTTCGCGACGGCCCAGGCAGCGGCCACGCCGAAGACGAGGTTGAGCGGAACCGCAATGGCTGCCGCAGCCAGGGTGAGCCGGATGGCAGCCAGCGCCTCGGGATCCGCGATCGCGGACAGATAGACCGCGAGTCCCCTGCCGAGCGCCTCGTGGAACACCACGGCGAGCGGCAGGAAGAGGAACAGGGTCAGGAACGACAGCGCCATGCCGATCAGCGCGCGGCGAACCCAGGGCGCCTCCTGCCTGGCCATGCTCGTCGCGCCGGCGGCCGGCAACGGCAGCGCAGCGACCGCCCTCACGCCGCTCCCCCGCGCCTGCGCGCCCACCACTGCAGGCCATTGATCGCGAGCAGCAGGGCAAAGGAGATCACGAGCATCACCACCGCCAGCGCCGTGGCGCCGCCGTAGTCGTACTGCTCGAGCTTGGTCACGATGAGCAGCGGCGTGACCTCCGAGACCATCGGCACATTGCCGGCGATGAAGATGACCGAGCCGTACTCGCCGACGGCGCGCGCAAACGCGAGCGCGAAGCCGGTGAGCAGCGCGGGGAGGATGGTGGGCAGGATCACCCGCCGAATGGTCTGCCACCGGGACGCACCCAGGGTAGCCGCCGCCTCCTCCAGGTCCGGCTCGAGGTCTTCCAGCACCGGCTGCACCGTGCGGACCACGAACGGCAGGCCGATGAAGGTCAGCGCGATGAACACGCCCAGCGGCGTGAACGCGATCTGCATGCCGAGCGGCTCGAACCAGCGCCCGATCCAGCCATTGGGCGCGTAGAGCGCGGCGAGCGCGATGCCCGCCACCGCGGTCGGCAGCGCAAACGGCAGGTCGACCAGTGCATCCACCAGCTTCTTGCCGGGGAAGCGATAGCGCACCAGCACCCACGCCACCAGCAGGCCGAACAACGCGTTCGCCGAAGCCGCCGCGAACGAGGCTCCGAAGGTCAGCCGGTAGGAAGCGAATACACGGGGCGAGGTCACCGTTTCCCAGAACTGCGCAAAACCGAGCGACGCGGTCCGGATGAACGCAGCCGACAGCGGGATCAGCACGATCAGGCTGAGATACAAGAGCGCGAATCCCAGGGCCAGGTTGAATCCCGGGAGCACGCTGTGCTGACGAAACGATTGCATAGCCTACTTCTGGAAGATCTGATCGAACACACCGCCATCGGCAAAATGCGTCTTCTGCGCCTTCTGCCAGCCGCCGAACACCTCGTCGACCGCGAACAGCTTGACGGCCGGGAACCGGCTCGCATACTTCGCGGCGATCTTCGGTTGCGTGGGCCGGTAGAAATTGCGCCCCGCAATGTCTTGCCCTTCCTCGCTGTACAGATACTCGAGATAGGCTTGCGCGACCTTCCGGGTACCGCGCTTGTCGACCACCTTGTCCACGATGGCCACCGGCGGCTCGGCCCGGATGCTCACCGAGGGCACGACGATTTCGAACCTGTCGGATCCCAGCTCCTTCACCGCCAGGTGGGCTTCGCTCTCCCACGTGATGCACACGTCGCCGATGCCGCGCTTGACGAACGTCGTGGCGGAACCGCGCGCGCCCGAATCGAGCACCGGGACATTGCGATAGAGCCGGGCGACGAATTCCTTCGCCCGGGCTTCGTCGCCGCGGTACTTGTGGAGCGCGAAGCCCCAGGCGGCCAGATAGTTCCAGCGTGCGCCGCCCGAGGTCTTGGGATTGGGCGTGATCACCGATACGTCGGTCCTCACGAGGTCGTCCCAGTCCGTAATGCGTTTCGGATTGCCCGTGCGCACCAGGAACACGATGGTGGAGGTATGCGCAACGGCACCGTGCGGCAGGCGCTCGCGCCAGTTGCGCGCCAGCATCCCGGTACGCGCGGCGATTTCATCCACGTCGTAGCCAAGCGCGAGCGTGACCACGTCGGCCGGCAGTCCGTCGATCACCGCGCGCGCCTGCTTGCCGGAGCCGCCATGCGACTGCCGGATCGTGACCTTCTCGCCGGTCACCGCCCGCCAGTGCCTGGCGAAGGCCGCGTTGAACTCGCGGTAGAACGCGCGCGTCGGATCGTAGGAAGCGTTGAGGATCGCGACGTCCGCGCGGACGTTCGCTGCAAGCAGCACGCCGAGGATCGTCGCCAGGGGCGCAAACCGCATGAAGCTCGCCGCCCTCGGTCAGCCGGCGGCCGCCAGCAAGGTCGCATCGGCTGCCAAAGCGGCTGCCGCAAGCACCTCTCCGAGCATGATGATCGCCGGTCCATCGAGGTTCCACTCGCCCGCACGGCCCAGACCTTCCAGAGTTGTGCGCACTTCGCGCGACCCCGGAAGCGAAGCATGCTCGACCATAGCGACCGGCCGTTCGCGCGGCACTCCGGCCGCAATCAGCGCCGCAGCAACCTCGGCGACCTGGCCGGCACCCATGTAGAGCACCGCGGTGTCGGCGGCCGCCACGCTTTGCGCCCAGCTCGCGGCGCGCTCCTGCGCGCCGGTGCGCGGCGTGGCGAAAGCGACGCTGCGGCTCAAGCCTCTGCGAGTCAGCGACACGCCGAGCTGCGAGGCCGCCGCCAGCGCGGCGGTCACGCCGGGTACCACCTCCCAGGGAACGCCGGCCGCGGACAAGGCATCGATCTCTTCCTGAGCGCGTCCGAAGAGCATCGGATCGCCACCCTTGAGCCGCAGCACCGTGTCATGGCGCGAGGCCGCTTCCACGAGGCAACGGTTGATGAAGCGCTGATCGGTGGAGATGCGGCCGCAACGCTTGCCCACGGCGACCTTTTTCGCCTTTGCTGCCAGGGCGAGCGTCTCGGGATGGACCAATGCGTCGTGAAAGACGATGTCGGCCTGCGCCAGCAGCCGGGCGGCACGCAGGGTCAGCAGATCGGGTGCGCCGGGACCGGCACCCACGAGATAGACCTTGCCCATGTTCAGGCGCTCGTCTCGATGAGGCCCGCCGCGACGGTGTTGTTGCCGGCCTCGTCGATGACGATGAAACTGCCGGCCGCGCGGTTCTCCCGGTAGGGCTCGAATGCCAGGGGCTGCGCCGTGCGCAACGCGATGCGCCCGATGTCGTTGAGCCCGAAGGAATCGGCCGGCTCGTGCTCGAGCGTGTTGACGTTGACGCGATACCGGGGCGCATCGAACAGGCCGCGAACGATGCGGGTGCCGTGCTTGATCAGGTAGCGCCGGCCGCGGTTGAAGGGTTCGGCCCCGAGCCAGCACAGCGTAGCCTCCAGTTCCTTCGATACGATTGCCCTCTCGCGCGCCGCGACCAGCACGTCGCCGCGGGAGATGTCGAGCTGGTCCTCCAACACGAAAGTCACCGACTGGGGAGCATGCGCCCGGGGCAACTGGCCATCGAAAGTCCGAATCTCCCGAATCCGGCTGCGCAGCCCCGCGGGCAGTACGGCAATCTCCTCGCCGACCGCGATGGCGCCCGATTCGATGCGCCCGGCATAGCCGCGCGCCTGCGCCGCGCCGCTCGCGCCCGGACGTGCCACCAGTTGCACCGGAAAGTAGAAGCGGCCGCGCAGGGCGGCACGCCCCACCTCGGCACTCTCCAGGATCTCGAGCAGCGTGGGTCCCGAGTACCACCGCAGCCGCTCTCCCCGGCTCACCACCATGTCCCCGTTCAGCGCCGAGATCGGCAGCACGTCGACCCGATGGAATTCGAGCGCGCTCGCGAACGTCTGGAACGCGCGCCGGATGTCCTCGAACACTGTTTGGGCATAGTCCACGGCGTCCATCTTGTTGATGGCGAGCACCAGGTGCGGGATGCGCAGCAAACTCGCGATGTAGGCGTGTCGGCGCGACTGGGTCAGCAGGCCCTTGCGCGCGTCCACCAGCACGACGGCCAGATCGGCCGTCGAGGCGCCGGTCACCATGTTGCGGGTGTACTGCTCGTGGCCGGGGGTATCGGCGATGATGAACTTGCGCGAGGGCGTGGCGAAGTAGCGGTAGGCCACATCGATGGTGATGCCCTGCTCGCGCTCGGCCAGCAGCCCGTCGGTGAGCAGGGACAGGTCCAGCCCAGCCTGACCGCGCCGGCGGCTGGATTGTTCGAGCGCGTGGAGCTGATCCTCGAGGATCGCCTTGGTGTCGTAGAGCAGTCGCCCGATGAGCGTGCTCTTGCCGTCGTCCACGCTGCCCGCGGTGGTGAAGCGCAGCATGCCGGTGTCGACGGGAGAAAGGCTTTCGATCGCTGACATGGCCGCTTCTCTAGAAGTAGCCTTCTTTCTTGCGCAGTTCCATCGACGCTTCCGAGGTCTGATCGTCCATGCGCGTGGCGCCGCGCTCGGTGATCCTGGTCGCGGCGGTCTCGGCGATGATCTCCTCGGGGGTCGCCGCCAGGGATTGCACCGGGCAGGTGCAGGTCATGTCGCCCACCGTGCGAAAGCGCACCGACAGCGTCTCCACCACTTCGCCGGGCCTGGGCTGCACCAGGTGCGACACCGGCAGCAGCCCGCCCGGCCGGCGGATCACCGCGCGCCGGTGCGCGTAATAGATCGAGGGCACGGCCAGCTTTTCGCGCGCGATGTATTGCCAGACGTCGAGCTCGGTCCAGTTGCTGATGGGAAACACCCGGATGTGCTCGCCCGGATGCACCCGCGTGTTGTACAGGCTCCACAGTTCGGGTCGCTGGTTTCTCGGGTCCCACTGGCCGAATTCGTCGCGGAACGAAAAGATGCGCTCCTTGGCGCGGGCCTTCTCCTCGTCGCGGCGTGCGCCGCCGATGCAGGCGTCGAACCCATGCTGCGCGATGGCGTCGAGCAACGTCACCGACTGGTGCACGTTGCGGCTCTCGAACTCCGAGCGCAGCCGCACGCGGCCCGCCCGGATGGAATCCTCCACGTGTCCCACCACCAGCCGCTCGCCGAGTTCGGCCGCCCGGGCATCGCGAAACGCGATCACCTCGGGGAAGTTGTGCCCGGTATCGATGTGCAGCAGCGGGAACGGGAAGCGGCCCGGGCGGAACGCTTTCTCCGCCAGCCGCAGCAGGCAGATCGAGTCCTTGCCGCCGGAGAACAGCAGCGCCGGGCTGCGGCACTCGGCCGCCACCTCGCGCAGGATGTGGATCGCCTCCGATTCCAGCCAGTCCAGATGCGTGACGCGGTCGCGATCCGCTTGCAGTACGGCGCTCACCGCGTCGCCTCCGCGCTCGATTCCGCCGGCGCGACGTGCAGGCCGCACTCCCTGCTGTCGCGCTGTTCCCACCACCAGCGTCCGGCGCGGATGTCCTCGCCGGGCCGGATGGCCCGAGTGCAGGGCTCGCAGCCGATCGACGGGTAGCCGCGCTCGTGCAGCGGGTTGTAGGGGACCGCGCGCTCGCGCAGATAGGCCCAGACCTGCGCCTCGCTCCAGTCGGCCAGCGGATTGAACTTCGCGATGCCATGCACGCTGTCGGCTTCGCGCAGCGCGAGGCCGGCGCGCGTGATCGACTGCTCGCGGCGCAAGCCGGTGATCCAGGCGTCGCGGCCAGCCAGCGCGCGTTTCAGAGGCTCGACTTTCCGAATGTGGCAGCAACGCTTGCGCAACTCGACGCTCTCGTAGAAGGCGTTCAGGCCGTGCTGCGCGACGTAGCGGTCGACTTCGGCGGCGAGCGGACGGAACACTTCGATCTCGCGTCCGTAGCGTTCGCGGATGCGCTGGAGCAGGGCCAGTGTCTCCCCGTGCAGCCTGCCGGTGTCGAGCGTGAAAATCGCGATCGGCAACCCGGCGCCCAGAATGGCATCGGTCAGCACCATGTCCTCGGCGCCCAGGCTGCTGGCGAAGGCCACGTTGCGGTACTCGGCCACGATCGCCCGAAGGCGTGCTTCGAGCGCTTCGGCGGGCGGCGAGGTCGCGGCGGGACTGTCAGGCCCGGCACCTGCCTCACGGTGCGGAGCTGGCGATGGCCAGCCGCGGGCGTGGCGCCGGTACGCCGGCTGCGGGTCGTCCCACGAGCCCTGGTAGGCATCGGAGAACGGCCGCAGGAAGGCAAGCGCCTTGCGCACGTCCTTGTCGGGGCGCAGGGCAAACGCATCGAACCCCACGCGGCGCATGAAGAAGAGCTGGTCGGGCAGGACGTCGCCGATGGCGCGCAGCTCGCCGCGATAGCCGTAGCGCGAGCGCAGCAGATAGGCGAGCGAATAACCGCGCCCGTCGGTGAATTTCGCAAAGTCCACCGCAACGAGCGCCAGGCGCTCGACCCAGGGCGCGATCCGGTCCGGCTCATCGCCGCCGCTCAGCCAGACGCCGACATCTCCGCGGCGCAGAAGCTCCTCGTGGCGTTCCAGCCAGAGCGCGAGCGGGACGAGGACGCGACCCGCAGGAACGTCCACCGCCCCTGAAGGTGCTCCGGGCGCCGGGCGCAGCACCTGCCAGTCGTCCGCCGCGATGGCGTCACCCCGGATGATTTCAGGCATCGGCCGCCACCTCCCGACCGGCCTCAACCGCCCTGCCGGGTGCGGCCGTACCGTACACGCCGGCCTTGAACGGCGCGATTCCCACCCGCTCCACCGTATCGATGAAACGCTCGCCCGCCTGCCGATGCGCGAGATAGACATCGATCAACCGGGCGACCACGTCCGGCATGTCCTGCGCCTTGAACGAAGGCCCGATCACCTTGCCGATCGCGCTGCGCGCACCGCTCGAGCGCGAGCCGTCGGCACCGCCGATCGACACCTGGTACCACTCCTCGCCGTCCTTGTCGACGCCCAAGATGCCGATGTGGCCGGCATGGTGGTGGCCGCAGGAATTCATGCACCCCGAGATGTTCAGGTTCAGCTCGCCGATGTCGTGCAGATAGTCCAGGTCTTCGAAGCGGCGCTGAATCGCCTCGGCGACGGGGATCGATCTCGCATTGGCGAGCGAGCAGAAGTCTCCGCCGGGGCAGGCGATGATATCGGTGAGCAGCCCCGGGTTCGGCGTGGCAAGTCCGGCCTCGCGAGCTTCCCGCCATAGCGCGTGAAGGTCACCGGAGCGCACGTCGGGCAGAATCAGGTTCTGTTCGTGCGAGACGCGGATCTCCCCGAAACCGAAGCGCTCGGACCAGTCGGCAACACGCTCCATCTGCTCCGCGGTCGCGTCGCCGGGCGGCACCCCGGTCTTTTTCAGGGACAGGACCACCGCGCGATAGCCCGGCACGCGGTGCGCGCGCACCGCTCGCTCTGCCCATCGCGCAAAGGCGCGATTCTCGCCAAGACGGCGGAGGTACTCCGTTTCGTGGTCCGCCCGCGGCAGGTAATCGGGAGCGAGGAAGAACGCGGACACGCGCGCCAGCTCCTGCTCGGTCAGCGTGCCCGGTCCATCCTTGATGAGCGCCCACTCGTCCTCGACCTGGCGCGCAAACTGCGTCGCGCCGATGGCCTTCACCAGGATCTTGATGCGGGCCTTGAAGAGGTTGTCGCGGCGTCCGTAGCGGTTGTAGACGCGCAGAATCGCCTCGACGTACGTCGTCATATGGCGCCACGGCAGGAACTCGCGAATGACCGCCCCGAGCATCGGCGTGCGCCCCATGCCGCCGCCCACCGACACCCGCATGCCGAGCTCGCCGTCGGGGGCGCGCCGCAGATACAGCCCGATATCGTGAAAGGCGGTCGCCGAGCGATCCTCCTCGGACGCGTTGATCGCGATCTTGAACTTGCGCGGCAGGAAGCTGAACTCCGGATGAAACGTGGACCACTGGCGCAGAATTTCGCAGAATGGCCGCGGGTCGGCGATCTCGTCGGGCGCCACGCCGGCGAACTCGTCGGTCGTGATGTTGCGCACGCAGTTGCCGCTGGTCTGGATGGCATGCATTTGCACCGCGGCCAGTTCGGCCAGGATGTCCGGAGTGTCCTCCAGCCGCGGCCAGTTGAACTGAAGGTTCTGCCGGGTGGAGAAGTGGCCGTAGCCGCGGTCGTAGCGGCGGGCGATGCCGGCCAGCGTGCGCATCTGATGCGCGGAAAGAACCCCGTAGGGAATCGCCACGCGCAGCATGGGCGCATGCTTCTGCAGGTAGAGCCCGTTCTGCAAACGCAGCGGGCGGAACTCGTCCTCGGTGAGTTCTCCCGCGAGGAAGCGCCTTACCTGATCCCGATACTGGGCCACGCGCTGCGCCACCAGCGCGCGATCGACCCGGTCGTACGCGTACATTGCTGTGCCCTGCCTGTGGGTCCGTCCGGAGCCTGACGCCCCGACACGGGCGCGCGACCGAGCGCGGTTCGCGCTCCGGGTATTCGGTGCCAGCGGATGTTAGCAATGGCACAATATTGCGGGAACGAATATTCAGTTAGATTCAAATAACATCTGCGCATTTGAAAGGGGGGTCACTTTCAGACCATGCGATTGCAACAGCTTCGATACATCCACGAAGTCGCCCGCAACAACCTCAACCTCTCGCAGGCGGCGGAGGTGCTCTACACCTCGCAGCCCGGCATCAGCAAGCAGATCAAGAGCCTGGAAGACGAGCTCGGCGTTCAGATCTTCGTGCGCCACGGCAAACGCGTGGTCGCGGTGACGGAGCCGGGAAAGGTCATCCTGCAGATCGCCGAGCGGGTGCTCCAGGACGTCGCCAGTCTCAAGCAGGCGAGCGAGGAGTTCACTCGCGAGGACGTGGGCAGCCTGACGATTGCCACCACCCACACCCAGGCGCGCTACGCGCTGCCGCCGGTGATCAAGAAGTTCCGCGAGCGCTATCCCCGGGTCAGGCTGTCCCTGCACCAGGGCAACCCGACGCAAATCTCGGAGCTGACGACCTCCGGTCAGGCCGATTTCGCGATCGCGACGGAGGCGATCGAG
Source organism: Burkholderiales bacterium (assembly GCA_035560005.1). Classification (NCBI taxonomy): domain Bacteria; kingdom Pseudomonadati; phylum Pseudomonadota; class Betaproteobacteria; order Burkholderiales; species Burkholderiales bacterium. The sequence continues at coordinate 24,110 of DATMAN010000003.1, forward strand.
TACTACCAGGACCTGGTCATGCTGCCATGCTACGAATGGAACCGCTGCGTCCTGACGCCGCCGGGCCATCCGCTGCTCAAGGTGAAGAGACTCACGCTGGAGGAAATCGCCCGCTACCCGATCATCACCTACGACTTCGCGTTCACCGGACGATCGAAGATCAACGAAGCATTTTCCCGGCGCGGACTGACCCCCAACGTCGTGTTGACCGCAATCGACGCCGATGTCATCAAGACTTATGTCGAGCTGGGGCTCGGCATCGGGATCGTCGCGATGATGGCCTACGATCCGCGCCGAGACAGCGGGCTCAGAGCGCTCGACGCCAGCCACCTGTTCGAGTCGAGCACCACGCGCATCGGCATCCGCAAGAACGCCTATCTGCGCGGCTACATGTACGACTTCATCGAGATGTTCGCGCCGCACTTGACGCGAAAAGTGGTCGAGACCGCGATGCGCGCCAAGGCCTGACCGTTCAGCCGTCTCGCACCCTTTTGCTGAAGTCGGCGGGGCGAAATCCGAGCAGCCAAAGGGCGGCGAAGTAGCTGGCTGCGCCGGCGAACACCAGCATCGCCAGCCGCACCACCCGGTCCAGCGCACGCCCCTGCAGCCAGAGTTCGGCGTCCCCCATGGTCCAGGCGAGCACCGCCCCCATGACGCAGACGGCGGCTGCCACCTTGATCAGGAAGACCGGCCAGCCGGGCGCCGGCCGATAGACGGCGTGCTGGCGCAACTTCCAGAACAGCAACCCGGCGTTGAGCCATGCCGCGAGCGAGATCGACAACGCCAGCCCGGCGTGGCGCAACCACCAGATGAACGCCAGGTTCATCAGCTGCGTGGCCGCGAGCGTGATCAGCGCGATGCGGACCGGCGTGCGGATGTTCTGCCGGGCGTAGAATCCGGGCGCCAGCACTTTGACCAGAATCAGCGCCAGCAGACCGAGGCTGTAGGCGACCAGCGCCCGCTGGGTCATGAACACATCGTTTGCGCCGAATTCGCCGTGGCGGAACAACGTCGCGATCAGGGGGAGCGCCAGCACGGCCAGCGCGACCGCGCAGGGCGCGGCCAGCAGGAAGGTGAGCCGCAGGCCCCAGTCGAGCAGCGTCGAGTATTCCGCGGGGGTTCTCTCCGCGAAACTTCGCGACAGGCTCGGCAGCAAGATCGTGCCCAGCGCCACGCCCAGCAGCCCGGTGGGAAACTCCATCAAGCGGTCCGCGTAATAGAGCCAGGACACGCTGCCCGTGACGAGAAACGAGGCGAAGATGGTGTTGACCCACAGCGAGAGCTGGCTCACGGATACGCCGAGGACCGCTGGCGCCATGAGGGAAAGAATCTTGCGCAGGCCGGGGTCGTGCGGTGACCAGCGCGGCCGTGGCAGCATGCCGACCCTGAGCAGAAACGGCAGTTGGAATGCGAGCTGCAGGACGCCGCCGATAAAGACCGCCCAGGCGAGCGCCATGATGGGGGGGTGGAAGTACGGAGCCAGCCACAGGGCAAAGACGATGAAGGAGATATTGAGCAACGCCGGCGTGAGCGCGGGAACGGAGAACCGAGACCAGGTGTTGAGAATCCCTGCGGCGAGCGAAGTCAGCGAGATGAACAAAATGTAGGGAAAAGTGATGCGCAGCAGCTCGACGGTGACAGAAAACTTGTCCGGCGTGGCGGCAAAGCCCGGTGCGCTGAGATAAACGATCAGCGGCGCGGCCAGGACCCCGATCACGGAAACCGCGATCAGGGCGGCGCCGAGCACGGTAGCCACGCGGTCGACCAGCAGGCGCGTCTCGGTTTCGCCGCGGCTGTTGCGGTACTCGCCCAGCACCGGGACGAATGCTTGCGAGAACGCCCCCTCGGCAAACAATCGCCGCAGCAGATTGGGGAGCTTGAAGGCCACGAAGAAGGCATCGGTGTAAATCCCGGCGCCGAAGGCGCGGGCGATCACCATGTCGCGAACGAAGCCGAGCACCCGGGACACGAGGGTCAAGCTGCTGACCGTGGCGAGGGCTTTGAGCAGGTTCATTCTTGTCGAAAGGCAGGGCAGCCGATTCTAGCCCAGCGCGGCCGGTTGACCCGGCGCGCTCCGCTTCGCGGAAAGCGCGGAGAAAGCGGTTGCGTCGCGAGGCCCGGAACAGTACCATAGCGCGATTTTTTCGGAGCCTTAGGTTCGGAGGAAGTCCGCATGGCCAACATCGCATCGGCGAAAAAGCGAGCCCGCCAGGCGATCAAGCGTCGCGCCCACAACATGTCCCTGAGGAGCGAACTGCGCACGATGATCAAGAACGTGCGCAAGGCGATCGCCGGGGGCGACAAGACCAAAGCCGCGCAGGCGCTGCGGGCGGCGCAGTCGCGCATCGACTCGATCGCAGACAAGAAGATCGTTCACAAGAACGCGGCCGCCCGTTACAAGAGCCGGCTGGCCGCGGCGATCAAGGCCATGGCCTGAAGCCGCCCCCGGCAGTGGCAGGAACGACAAGAAGCCCGCGGAGTCCTCTGCGGGCTTTTTCTTTGGTGGGGCGGCGCCTGCTGTGCCCGGCGGGCTTGCTGGCATGAGTGACGCTTGGCCAACCCACACGATGTCTCCAGTGGCTCCCCCGGACCCTCTTTCGGCTCACGCCGCCCACAATACGGCCCGTTAGCGCTGCGCTGTCTATGGACAAGCCGGTCAGCAAGATCCTGGTGGTCAACGACGAGACGCTGGTCCTCAAGGAGTTCGTCAGGGGCCTGAACGCAGCCGCAAAGAGTCTGGACAACCCGCTTGGCATCACCTTTGTCGGCGTCACCACCGCACGCGAAGCGTTGTCCGCGATCGAAACCGACGGCGATCTCCAGGCGGTCATCGTCGATGACACGCTCTACACGCTGAAAAACGAAACCAACGGCAGCAGCCGGGTCCTGCAGATGTCTGCGCTGGAACTGGTTCAGAGGATCACGCGGCTGCGGCCCGAGCTGGACATCTACGTCCTGATCGCGCAGGACCAGGAGGATGAGGTGGTCGACGCGCTCTTCACCGAAGCCGTGGACGGTTATTTCTACCGCGGGGAGCGCGACTATCGGGGGATGTACCGCATCCTCAACGCACAGCTACAGGAGCGTTCGGCCACGCCGTTCTACGACGCGCTCAAGTCCTACGTGCTGATGGCGAAGGACGCCTGGCACACGCCCGGCCACTCTTCCGGCGACAGTCTGCGCGACAGTCCGTGGGTGTCGGACTTCTACGAATTCATGGGCGAGCACGTATTCGATGCCGATCTGTCGGTGTCGGTTCCGATGCTCGATTCGCTGATGGAGCCCACCGGCGTGATCGCGGAAGCACAGAAGCTCGCCGCGAAGGCCTTCGGCGCGCGGCGGACCTTCTTTGCGACCAACGGCACATCGACCGGCAACAAGGTCATCTTTCAGACGCTGCTCGCGCCGGGCGAGAAGTTGCTGCTCGACCGCAACTGCCATAAATCGGTTCACCACGGCGTGGTGCTCTCCGGCGCCCATCCGATTTACCTGGATTCTTCCGTCAATCGCAAGTTCGGGATCTTCGGCCCGGTGCCCAAGTCGACCATCTTCAAGGCGATCGAAGAGCATTCGGACGCAGAAGCGCTCATCCTGACCTCGTGCACCTACGACGGGCTACGCTACGATCTGCAGCCCATCATCGAGGCGGCCCACGCGAAGAAAATCAAGGTCATCATCGACGAAGCGTGGTACGGCTTCGCCCGCTTCCACCCCTTCTTCCGGCCCACTGCGCTGGAGGCGGGCGCCGACTACGCAACGCAATCCACCCACAAGGTCCTGTCCGCGTTCTCGCAGGCGTCGATGATCCACGTCAACGACCCGGACTTCAACGAGCACATCTTCCGCGAGAACTTCAACATGCACACCTCGACCAGCCCGCAGTACAGCATGATCGCGAGCCTGGACGTGGCACGCAAGCAGGCTTCGATGGAGGGCTTCAAGCTGCTCGGTCGCACGCTCGAGCTGGCGCAGGAGCTGCGTGCGCAGATCAACTCGAGCGGGGTTTTCCGTGTGCTGGAACTGGAAGACCTGCTTCCCGAGGAAGTCAAGGACGACGGCATCAAGCTGGACCCGACCAAGGTCACGGTCGACATCTCGGCCTGCGGCTACACGGTGGAGGAGCTGCAAAGAGAACTGTTCGATCGCTACAACATACAGGTCGAGAAGTCGACCTTCAACACGCTCTCGCTGCTGCTCACCATCGGCACGACGCGCTCCAAGGTCTCGCGCCTGTACGACGCCCTGATGCGCATCGCGCGCGAGGGGCGCGCGCAGCGCCGGCTCTACAAGTCGCCCGACATCCCGAGCTTCACCACGCTGCGCTATCTGCCGCGGGATGCGTTCTACTGCGGCGGAGAGCTGCAGCCGCTGGTCGACGAGCAGGACAAGCTCAACAAGGAATTGCAGGGCCGGGTGTCGGCCGACCAGATCGTGCCCTACCCCCCGGGCATTCCCGTGCTGGTGCCGGGTCAGCTGATCACCGAAGACATCGTCTACTACCTGGTTGGCCTGCTGCGCAGCCAGAAACGCGTCGAAATGCACGGCATCGTCTACGACGGCTACCTGCCCTGCGTGCGCGTTCTGACGGCGACCGAGGAAAGGAAGCTCAAGCGACTGAAGTAACCGGCCGCGCCAGGCGGCTCGCTGTCCCGCCAACCGGCTGCGGCGCTGCTACAATCATCCGCGACGCGTGCGAACACGGCGGCACCATGCCGCCGTGTGCGTTTTTGGCCGGTGGATAACGAGAGGAATCATGCAGCACCTGATGGACACCTATGCGCGGCAACCGGTGGCTTTCGTCCGGGGCGAGGGCGCCTGGCTATGGGATGCCGAAGGTCGGCGCTATCTGGACGGGCTGTGCGGTATCGCGGTGTCCGGTCTCGGTCACGCGCATCCGAGGTTCGTGCGGGCGCTGGCCGAGCAGGCGGGGCGCATCGTGCATGCATCGAATCTGTATCGCATTCCTGAACAGGAAGCGCTGGCGCAGAAGCTGTGCGCGATTTCGGGAATGGACGCCGCGTTCTTCTGCAACTCGGGCTGCGAGGCGAACGAGGCGGCGATCAAGCTGGCGCGGCTCTATGGCCACCAGCGCGCGATCGAGGTGCCCGCCGTGGTCGTGATGGAGAAGGCATTTCACGGGCGGAGCATCGCGACGTTGTCCGCAACCGGCAGCCGCAAGGTACAAGCCGGGTTCGAGCCGCTGCTGACCGGGTTCGTGCGGGTCCCCTTCGGCGACCACGCGGTGCTCGACCAGGTGGCGGCAAACAACCCCAGCATCGTGGCCGTGCTGGTGGAGCCGATTCAAGGCGAGGGGGGGGTCAACGTCCCGGACAAAGGCTACCTGGCCGCCCTGCGTGCTGCCTGCGATCGCCATGGATGGCTGCTCATGCTCGACGAAGTACAAAGCGGCATGGGGCGTACCGGCAAGTGGTTCGCCCATCAACACGCCGGGATCCAGGCGGACGTCATGACGCTGGCCAAGGGTCTGGGCAACGGATTTCCGATCGGCGCCTGCCTGGCGCGCGGCAAGGCGGCGAGCGTTTTCAAGCCCGGATCGCACGGTTCGACCTTTGGCGGCAACCCCCTCGCGTGCGTGGCGGCGCTGACCACCGTTTCGATCATCGAGGAGGAAGGGCTTCTGAGGCGGGCCGAGCATCTGGGTCGATGGATGCTGGAGGCGTTGCGCGAGTCGCTCCAGGACCTGCCGGCCGTGCGCGAAATCCGCGGCCAAGGACTCATGATCGGAATCGAGCTCGACCGGCCCTGCGGCGACCTGGTCAAGCAAGCGCTCGATCAGGGCCTGCTGATCAACGTCACGGCGGACACCGTCGTGCGCCTGCTCCCGCCGCTGACCATGACTGACGCCGAAGCACGACAACTGGTCGCCGGCGTGACCCGATCGATCCGGGCGCTGGTGTCGGCCGAGACGGCGGCGACTGGCTGAACATGCGCGCGATCAGGCACTTCCTGCAGCTCAAGGACTTTTCGCGCGGCGAGCTGGAGTATCTCTTTGAGCGCACGCGCTGGATCAAGGAGAAGTTCAAGCGCTATGAGCGTTACTGGCCGCTCGCCGACCGTACCCTGGTGATGATCTTCGAGAAGGCTTCGACGCGCACCCGGCTGTCGTTCGAGGCGGGCATGCAGCAACTCGGCGGCAGCGCGATCTATCTGAACACCCGTGACTCGCAACTCGGGCGCGGAGAGCCTGTGGAGGACGCGGCCGAGGTCATCTCGCGCATGAGCGATCTGGTGATGATCCGCACCTTCGAGCAGTCGATCATCGAGCGCTTCGCCGCCCACTCGCGCGTGCCGGTGATCAACGGGCTGACCAACCAATATCATCCCTGCCAGATCCTAGCGGACATCTATACATACATCGACCTGCGCGGCTCGATCGAGGGCAGGACCGTCGCGTGGATCGGCGACGCCAACAACGTCTGTCACACCTGGCTGCAGGCGGCCACGCTCTTCGGTTTCGCGCTGCACGTATCCACACCCCCCGGCTACGAAGTCCGGCCGGACCGGGCGGGGATCGTTGACGCGAGCCACCTGAAGACCTTCGCCGACCCTTACGAAGCCGCGCGCGGTGCCGACCTGGTCACCACCGACGTGTGGACCAGCATGGGCTTCGAGGCGGAAGATGCGGTACGCAAGAAGGCTTTCGAGCGCTGGCAGGTCAACGCGCAGATAATGAAGGCCGCCAAGTCCGACGCGCTCTTCATGCATTGCCTGCCCGCTCACCGCGGCGAGGAGGTGGCCGCCGAGGTCATCGACGGGCCGCAAAGCGTCGTGTGGGAGGAAGCGGAGAACCGGCTGCACACGCAGAAGGCGCTCATGGAATATCTGCTGCTGGGACGGGTCGAATAGGTACTCCGCGCCGGATTCGCCGCGGTTTTCTTCCATTCGCTGACGAGGAGTATCTCGATGTTTCGTACGCTGATGTCTTGCCTGTTGTTGGCCGTACTTTCGCTCGGCTTGCCGGCCCGGGCGCAGGAGCAAGTCGCCACCATTCGCGACCAGAACGGCTGCCAGATCTACAACCCCAACCCACAGCGCGAGGAAACGGTTCGCTGGAGCGGAGGCTGCGCGAACGGTTTTGCCGAGGGGGAAGGCGTCCTCGAGTGGTATGTGGGCGGGCGCCTGGAAGAACGCTACGAGGGCAGCATGCGCGCCGGCTGGGCCGAGGGAATCGGGACGTTTACCTCGCGCCAGGGCTTCCGCTACAAGGGCGAGTGGAAGCGCAGCCAGCAGGACGGCCAGGGTGTCTCTCAGAGTCCCGACGGCAGCGTCTATGACGGCCAGTGGCGCGCCGGCAAGCCGCACGGCTGGGGTATCTACCGGACACCCGATGGCCAGACCGTCGAGGGTGAATGGGAGAACGGTGAGATCAAGTCGGGATCGAGCTCGCGCCGGATCTAGCCGGGCACACCTTATTCAGACAACTGGGAGAACATGAGACCGATCAAGAAAGTCGTGCTGGCGTATTCCGGCGGCCTTGATACTTCGGTGATCCTGAAGTGGCTGCAGGACCGATACGGCTGTGAGGTCATCACCTTTACCGCCGACATCGGGCAGGGCGAGGAACTGGCGCCTGCCCGCAGGAAGGCACGCATGATGGGCGTGAAGCAGATCTTCATCGAGGACTTGCGCGAGGAGTTCGCGCGCGATTTCGTGTTCCCCATGTTCCGGGCCAATGCCGTGTACGAAGGCGAGTACCTGCTGGGTACCTCGATCGCCCGCCCCCTGATCGCCAAGCACCTGGTCGAAATCGCGCGCCGCACCGGCGCCGACGCTGTTGCCCACGGTGCGACCGGCAAGGGCAACGACCAGGTGCGCTTCGAGCTGGGCGCCTACGCGTTGATGCCCGACGTGCGCATCATCGCGCCGTGGCGCGAGTGGGACCTGCTGTCGCGCGAAAAGCTGTTGCAGTACGCCGAGCGGCATGGAATTCCGGTGGATTTCAAGAGAAAACGGGGCGCCGCGCCCTACTCCATGGACGCCAACCTGCTGCACATCTCGTACGAGGGCGGCGTCCTGGAAGATCCGGACTACGAGCCCGATGAGTCGATGTGGCGCATCACCGTCTCACCGCAGAAGGCACCCGACCGCCCGGAGTACGTCGAGCTCGAATACCGGCACGGCGACATCGTGGCCGTCAACGGCAAGAAACTGAGCCCGGCCCAGGCGCTTGCCACGCTCAACCGCATCGGCGGCAGGCACGGGGTGGGCCGCCTCGACATCGTGGAAAACCGCTACGTCGGCATGAAGTCCCGCGGGTGCTACGAAACTCCGGGCGGGACGATCATGCTGAAGGCGCATCGGGCGATCGAATCGATTACCCTGGACCGCGAGGTGCTGGCCCTGAAGGACGACCTGATGCCACGCTACGCCCGCATGATCTACAACGGCTACTGGTTCAGCCCGGAGCGCAGGCTGCTGCAGACCCTGATCGACGAGTCCCAGGCCCCGGTAAACGGCCGCGTGCGGCTGAAGCTCTACAAGGGCACGGTCTTGGTGACGGGACGCGAATCCCGGCGCGACAGCCTGTTCGATCCTCGGATCGCCACTTTCGACGACGACCGCGGGGCTTATGACCAGGCGGATGCGGCGGGATTCATCCGCCTGAACGCCTTGCGCATG
>DATMAN010000004.1 GCA_035560005.1 Burkholderiales bacterium
CAGTGCATCGAGGATCCTGCCGACGCTGTGGTCAATCAGCGAGATCATGCCGTAGTAGTTGGCCGTCATCTGCGCCAGCTGGCGGTCGGTCTGCTTCGGAATGCGCGAGACCTTGGCGCGCAGGTGGCGGAACTGCGGATCGGCGAGCGCCGGGATGCCCTCCAGCGTTGCCTTGTACCACCACGGCCGGGATGTCACCGGATCTTCGTTCCGGGTCCGCGGGAGGGGCACTGCCGAGGGTTCGTGCAACAGGCTCCATGGCGTCGGGCAGTCGAAAGGCTGGTGCGGATCGGGAAACGAAACCCACGCGCAAAACGGCCTGGATCGGTCCCGCGTTTGCAGGAAGCCCGTCATCCTGTCGGCCAGCCACGTGCTCGAGTGCCAGGCGGCCGGCAGCGCGGAGTGCCACGTTTGCGCCGCGCCCTCCGTATCCGGACCGGCCGGCGCGGTGAGCAGATGCAGGACTTCATGCTCGTCGGCACGCGAAAGCAGCCAGCGCTCGTAGTGTCCGACCGGCGGGCGCTCGAGCGGCGTCGGATTGTTGACGTGGCCGAGTACCACGAGCTCGACGCGCTCGAAACCCATGTAGGGTCCGTGCCAGGCGGGGCCGTATCTTGCTCCGCTCCGCATGCACTCCGGAGTGCCGGTCGGCCGGAAGGTCGCCTTGGTGGCGAAATGCGCCTTGCCGAAGAATGCCGTCTGGTAGCCTGCGCGCGCGAGCGTGCCGGCGAAGCCTTCTTCGCCGATACGAGGATCGAGATCCACGCCGTTGTCCCAGACGCCGTGGGTGAGGGGCAAGAGCCCCGTGAGGATCGAAGCGCGGGAGGGCTGGCAGACGAGGTTGGGAGTGATACACGCCGAAAATCGCATGCCCTCGGCCGCGAGACGGTCGAGGTGCGGCGTGCGGAGGTGCGGATTTTCGAAACCGAAACAGTCCGCGCGCTGCTGGTCACTGGTAATGAGTACGATATTGGGCTTCCGCGACATGGGAAACGTGCCGTGAGACTCGCTATTTTCGCTTCACTGTGGTTCGCCTTCGCAGCCGCGTCGCAGGACTATCCCACGAAGCCGGTCCGCTTCATCGTGCCGTTCCCGCCGGGCGGCGTGATGGATGTCGCGACGCGTGCGGTGGCAGGGCCGTTGCAGGAGAGCCTCGGTCACCCGATCCTGGTGGAGAACCGTCCGGGAAGCGGCGGCAACATCGGCACCGAGTCGGTCGCGCGCTCCGCCCCGGATGGCCACACGCTGCTCGTGATCGGCGATCACAACACGATCGCACCGGCGCTCTACTCGAAGCTGCCCTACGATTTCCTCAAGGATTTCGTTCATATCACGAATCTCGTCACCGGCTCGCACGTGCTCGTCGCCCACGCCTCGCTGCCGATCCACAGCATCAGGGAGTTGATCGCCGAGGCAAAGAGGAATCCCGGACAGCTCGCCTACGCCTCGCCGGGCAACGGCACCGCGCAACACCTGGGCGCTGAGTTGCTGAAGGTCATGGCGGGCAACCTGCAGATCACGCACATCCCGTACAAGGGCGGCGGCCAGGCGATCAGCGATGTGGTCGGCGGCCAGGTGAAGCTCGGCATGCTTGGCCTGGCCCCGGTGCTGCCGCATATCCGCAGCGGCAAGCTGAAGGCGCTCGGCGTGACAGGCAGACAGCGCGTCGCGATTCTCCCCGATGTGCCGACCATCGCCGAATCGGGGCTCCCCGGCTTCGAGACCCTGCAGTGGTACGGCGTCTCCGCGCCTGCCGGGACGCCGCAGCCGGTCGTGCAGAAGCTGCACGCGGAGATCGTCAAGGCGGTGCGCCACCCGGCGGCCGCCGAGCGCCTTGCCGCCGTCGGCATGGAGATCGCGCCGAGCGCGAGCCCCGCCGACTACGCCCGGTTCATCCGCGAAGACATGGCGAGGTGGCCGGCAATCGTCAAAGCCGCCGGCGCGAAGGTGGACTAGGATCGGGCGTCTTCCTTAATAAGGTCGGCCGCCTTCTCGGCGATCATGATCGTCGCCGCGTTGGTGTTGCCGGAGACGATCGTCGGCATCACCGAGGCATCGGCGACGCGCAGGCCCTGAATGCCGTGCACCCGCAGGCGCGGATCCACGACGGCGCCTTCGTCGGTGCCCATCCGGCAGGTACCGCACGGATGAAAGCCGGTCGTAGCGGTGCTGCGGATGTACGCGAGCATTTCGTCATCCGAGCGCACCTCCGGCCCGGGCCTGTATTCGCTCGCCACATAGGGCGCGAACGCGCGCGTTGCCGCGATCCTGCGCGTGAGCCTGAATCCCGCCACCATCGCCCGGCGGTCGTAGTCAGTTGAAAGGTAGTTGTACCGGATCGCCGGATGCGCCCTCGAATCGGGCGATAGCGCGCGCACCCAGCCGCGGCTCGTCGGGCGCAGCGGATAGTAGTTGAAAGTGAAGCCCGACCAGGGATGCGGCGTCGCGCCGCGCTCCTCGGCGCTCACCGTGCTCAGGAAAAACTGGTAGTCGGGGGTCTTCGCATCCGGCAGCGCGCGCGTAATCAGTCCGCCCATCATCACCCCTACTGCCATCGGCCCGCGGCGCAGGATTGCCCAGCGTGCCGCGGTGGCGAGCTTCCCGAGGATCGTGCGCAGTTGGTCATTCGTGGTGATCGGCTGTGCGCACTTGTACATGAGCCGCAGGATGAGGTGATCCTGCAGGTTTTCACCCACGCCCGGAAGGTGCCGTACGACGGGGACGCCGAGTCGGCTTAAGTGCTCACCATGGCCAATCCCCGAGAGCTGCAACAACTGCGGCGACTGGACGGAGCCGGCGCACAGAATCACTTCCTGCGCGCTCCGCGCGCGGAGTGTCCTTCCTTTCCGGGCGTACTCCACGCCTACCGCCCGCGCACCGTCGAAAAGCACCCGGGTGACGTGTGCGTCGGTTTCTACGGCGAGGTTCGGACGCCCTTCTGCCGGGCGCAGGTACGCCACGGCGGCCGAGCAGCGCAGGCCGTTGCGCGTGGTGAGGTGGAGGTAGCCTGCGCCTTCCTGCGTCGGGCCGTTGAAGTCGTCGTTGCGCGGGATGCCGAGCTCAGCGGCGGCGGCGATCAGCGCCTCGACGAGCGGATGGCGATCCTTGATGCGGGAAACCGAAAGCGGCCCGTCGGCTCCGTGCCAGGGACCGGAGCCGCCGCAGAACGACTCGGACTTGATGAAGTAGGGCAGCGTTTCCTTCCAGCTCCAGCCCGCGGCCCCCGAAGCCGCCCAGCCGTCGAAGTCCTCGGGCTGGCCGCGGATCTGAATCAGCCCGTTGATCGCGCTTGAGCCGCCGAGGGTACGCCCGCGCGGCGTGTAGATGCGCCGGCCGTTCAAGTTCGGGTCCGGCTCGGCGACGAAGCCCCAGTTGAGCACAGGGTGGAACATCGTCTTGCCGTACCCGATCGGGATGTGGATCCAGGGGTAGGTGTCGCGCGGCCCGGCTTCCAGAAGCAGTACCGAATGCCTGCCGCCTTCGCTCAGGCGGTTGGCGAGCACGCAGCCGGCGGAGCCGCCGCCGACGATCAGGTAATCGAAGCTGCGCGCCACGTTGACATTCGCTGAAGTCATCCTATAACGTTATATCAAAGGAGGGTCCCATGGAATCGAAGCATTCGCAGTCCCGTCTGCGTTCCCGCCGCAAGGTTCTGAAGGCCGCCGCCGCGCTGGCTGGCGCGCCGTGGATCGCACGCTTCGCGTACGCACAGTCCTTTGACCTCGGCGCCTACCAGAAGGCGAGGATCAACTGGCGCCTCGCCGAGGGCCAGACGGTCAACGTGGCGGTGATCCCCGCCAGCTACTTCGACAACCTGATCGCCCTCACCCCGGAGTTCGAGGCGCTGACGGGCATCAAGGTCCGCTATGACAAGGTGCCGCCCGGCCAAATCCGCCAGAAGTGCGTCCTCGACCTCTCGGCGAAGACCGGCAACATCAGCACTCATGCCGGCGACCCG
>DATMAN010000005.1 GCA_035560005.1 Burkholderiales bacterium
CCTCCTCAACTGGAACCAGTGGCCGCGACGCACGCCGCGCAAATCCATCGAAGAACAGACCGCCCAGTTTCTTCGCGCGCGCGGCGTGAGCGAGGAGGACATCGCGATCGCCTTCGAGCCGGAAGAACGCGGCGATCCGTATTTCAACGCCAGACCCCGTCCGTCTGCGCGCGCCCGCACAGACAGTCCAGATATCGCTCCCGTGGAGGTCGAAATGCTCACACCCGAGGCGCGCAAGCGCTTTCAGCTGTTCGCAGACCCGTTCGTCAACGACGTCACCGGCCCGGAGGACGTGTTCCTCGCGGCCGATCAGCGCTACATCCGCGAGGCGATGTACCACACCGCGAGGCACGGCGGATTCCTCGCCGTGATCGGCGAGTCCGGCAGCGGCAAGAGCACGCTGCGGCGCGACCTGATCGAGCGCGTGAAGAACGAGGACATCGTCGTCATCCAGCCGCGGGTGATCGACAAGCGCGCGCTCACCGCCGGAATGATCTGCGATGCCATCATATGCGATGTCTCCAAGGAGACGCCGCGCATGCGGCTCGAAGCCAAGGCGCGCCAGGTGGAGCGGCTGCTCACGGGCTCCGCACAGGCTGGCGCCTCGCATGTGCTCATCATCGAGGAGGCGCACGACTTGACCGTGCCGGCGCTGAAGCACCTAAAGCGCTTCTGGGAGCTAGAGCACGGTTTCAAGAAACTCTTGGCGATCATCCTGATAGGTCAACCGGAGCTCAGAGGCCTGCTCGACGAGCGCCAGAACTACGCCGCGCGCGAGGTGATCCGGCGATGCGAAATCGCGCAGCTCGAGCCCCTCGACGGCAACCTCGAAGACTATCTCGCGCTGAAGTTCCGGCGCGTGGGGAAGCAGCTCGACGAGATCTTCGCCAAGGATGCCTATGACGCCATCCGGGCGCGGCTCACCGATCGCCGGCGCGGCCCCGGGGGCGTGGATCACGTCCTCTCGCAACTGTATCCGCTGGTCGTCAATCGGCTCGTCACGCGCGCGCTCAATGAGGCCGCAGAGATCGGCGCGCCCAGGATCGACCGTGCTCTGATTGAGGCGCTGTAGGGTCATTTTTTATGCGAGGTACCACCCGATGAGCAATGCACGCAATCTGGAAGAGGCACGCGCGCGGTACGGCAAACCGTTCGCGCACGAAATGAAGGTCGAGCGTATCCGGCCCAGGAGCTATCTGCTCGAGCGGCTGGATGCATTGTCCGCGGCAGCCAAACAGCGTCAGGTCGTGAATCTCGTGCGCAGGAGCGGCACATGATGCCCGCCGCCTGGCCCGAGTATTACCTGCGGCACTGGGGCGAGATCTATATCGCCAACCCGCGCATCCGGGAGTACGGCGTGTCGCTTGCGCAGTTTCTGGAAGATCCGGAGCGCATCCTGCGCGCCGTCATCTTCGCAGAGCCGGAACACCAGCCACTGTTGCGCGCACAGCGCGACGTGCAAAGCCGGCTGGATGCCGAGGCGCGCGCGCTGGAGCGATTGCTTGCGAGCCGTCGGATGCGCGTGTCGGATGGCGCGTGCGTCGAGGTCATGCACCATCGCTGCTGGCCACGCCATGCGCGCCGGCGTCCAGAAGGAGACATGCGCTCGTGAGCGCAGATGCAAATCTCGGTGCGCAGTGCCTCGCGCTGCTCGGTGCAGCCCGCCGATGGATGGGCGCGCGTGCCATCGCGGCCAGGCTGAACATGGGACAGAACCCGGCTCCGGTCGCGCTTGCGCTGCACGATTTGTACGCGCAGCGCATGATCCAGAGAATCCGGGCGCCCGCAGCCGAGGCGCGTCTGCTCTATGCAGCGCATGGGGTGCCCGTACCGCCTCCGCAACGTCTCGCCGCGATCGCGCTGCAGAGCCAGAGCCAGGCTGCGCCGCGGGTGAAAGCGCGGCCCGCTTCCAAGGCGCCGCAGGCGCCAGAATTCACGCATGAGACGCGCGCTGACGGACGCATATCGATCTCGGGAGCAGGCGTGCTGATCGATGCTCTCGACCCGCAGCGCCTCTATCGGTTGCGCCGCGAGATCAGCCACGCGCTGAAGGATGCGAGGCTCAAATAGCAAGCCGTGCCCAGCCAAGTCTTCCCGCCGACCGTACACGACCTCATCGCCGCGCTGGGGCGCCGCGTCGGAGAGGCACGCGGCATCCGTGCCGCCGAGCTCGCAGCGCAACTAGGCTGCAGCGAGCGGCGGCTGCGCACGCTGATCTCCGAGGCGATCGAAGAACACGGCACTGCGATCTGCGGCCACCCATCGACAGGTTACTACATCGCAGCATCTGCCGAAGAACTCCTGCGCACGATCGCCTTTCACCGCGCCCGCGCGCTGCACGAACTGCGCAAGGTCTCGCGCCTCGCCAACATCCCGCTGCCCGATCTACTCGGGCAGCTTCGCCTGGAGACACATGGAGATGTCCATCGAACACATCGAGCAATTGGCCCGTGACTACTCCGTACGCCGCGGCACGCTGATCGAGTTGGTCAACGAGCTCGAAAACGAAAAAGCCCGCATCATGCGCAAATATCTGGCGCCAATCCGCAAGGCGGTGGCCGCAGCGCGCGACGCCGAGTCGCGCCTGATGATGGCTGTGGAGCGCAATGCGCATCTCTTCGTCCGGCCGCGCACGCTCGTGCTGCATGGGATCAAGGTCGGATGGCAGAAGGGCAAGGGCGGCATCCAGTGGGACGATGAAGAGGGTGTGGTCTCCCGCATCGAGAAGCTCTACGCCGGCGATCAGGCCATGCTCGATCAACTGCTCATCGTGCGCAAGAAGCCGCGCAAGGAGGGTCTCGAATCTCTGGACGTCGCGACACTCAAGAAGCTGGGTTGCACCGTCGTGGAATCAGGCGACCAAGTCGTCGTGCGCGCCACAGACGGCGAGGTCGACAAGCTCGTCGCCGCGTTGCTCAAGGATGCCGATGAGGATGCATTGGCGTGAATGACGGCAAGCGCGCACGCACGTCACCCTCACGCGCCAAGCGAGACGCAAATAGATGCACGTAAATGAGCGCCTGGAAAGAAGGAGCGATGAGTGTGGTGTGGGTGTTCAATGAGAGCCAGCTCGAACTGGCATTGGAGGCGCACTTCGCGCAGCAGGCTGGTCTGTGGCCAGATGCTGTCGGCGCCCGCAACCTGGTGCGCGCGTTTCTCCACGGAGATCAGGCGCGCATGCACGGATTGCTGATGAACGTCCAGCCAATAGACAATGCGGGCGAACGCTGAGCAGCGCCGCAGACGCGAGCTGGCGCAGATCCATATTGCGAAGGCAGCTCTGCAGCTCGACGAGGACACCTATCGCGACATGCTGTTCACGCTCGCCCGTGTGCGCTCTGCTGCAGATCTGGACTTCGCAGGCCGCCGTCGCGTGATTGAGCACCTGAAGTCGCGCGGCTGGCGGCCACAGCGCAGCAGACAATCTAGACACGCGCACGATCCAGTGGCACGCAAGGCGTTGGCGTTGTGGCTCGATCTGCGCGACCGTGGGCTGATCTCGGACGCCAGCAGTCAGGCACTCGCCGCGTTTTGTCGGCGAGTCACGGGAATCGAACGCCTCGAATGGATGAGTAGCGAGCAGCTCGCTGCGGTGATCGAGGGCCTCAAGGCATGGTCTCGTCGGTGAACCAGACGCGGTCGGCATCGAGCTATGGTGTCGCCCGCGCGCCTGAGTTTCTGCGCGATCTCGCTGATCACGTCGCCTCGATCATCAGCACCAGGACCACGCTCGATGACCTGACTGCGCTCGAGCTCGGCAGAGAGGCCGCCGAGCGGATCGCGCAAGTCTACGGTGGTGTCAGGATCAGGATCCCGACGGGTTCTTGGAACGGCCGCGTATCCTGCTTCCGCCTAGCTGATCGGGACATCTCCATCTATCGCATGTACAATGGCCGCAACTGGCGCGACGTCTGCGCCGCCTACCACATCAGCCGCTCGACCCTCTTCCGTGTGGTGCGCGCCGTCCATGCCGCACTGCACCATCTGAACACCTCCTAGCACTTGCACTAGCCGCAAACCTCTTCCACTATCCCCATCCCGACACCTCCCGTTTCCTCCCGCCTCTTCCCGATTATCGCGTCATTGCCGCCCGATTTTTCACATCAGCGGACAGCATCGAGATCGGTGGACGGGTGCTGCGGGTGGCCTTTGCGCCCGGAGAGTTGGCGCTGCCGCGCGAGACGATCCTGGCGTGGGTCGCCGCGTGCGCCGATGCGGTGGCGCATTACTTCGGCGCGCTGCCGGCGCGCGAGGCAGCGCTGCTGATCGTGCCGGTACCCGGGCGGGGCGTGCGCGGCGGCACGACCTACGGCTATCGTGGCGCGGCGAGCCGGATTCTCCTGGGGCGCGATTCCACGCGCGCGGATCTGGAGCGCGACTGGGTGTTGGTGCACGAGCTGACCCACCACGCGATGCCTTTCCTGCCGCACGATCATCACTGGATGGAAGAAGGCCTGGCCACCTACGTCGAGCCGATCGCACGGGCGCAGCGCGGGCGCTTGCGCGCCGAGTCCGTGTGGCTGGACCTCCTCGCGGGACTGCCCAAAGGCCTGCCGGGCGAGGGCGACCGGGGGCTGGCCGGCACGCCGACCTGGGGAAGGACCTACTAGGGCGGCGCCTCCTTCTATCTGCTCGCCGACATCGAGATCCGCAAACGCACCGGCAACCGCAAGGGGCTGCAGCATGCGCTGCGGGGCATCGTTGCGGCGGGCGGCAACATCGCGGCGGCCTGGAGCGTGCAACAGGTGCTGGCAGCCGGCGACCGCGCCACCGGAACTTCGGTGCTGAGGGAACTTTACCGCGAAATGAGCGACAAGCCGATGCCGCTCGACCTGGAGCGGCTCTGGCGCGAGCTTGGAGTGTCGCTTGCGGCGGGCGAGGTGCACTACGACGAGGAGGCGCCGCTCGCCGAGATCCGGCGCGCGATCACCGAACCGCCTTCATGACTGAGGCGCGAGCGGCGAGGACAGGCCCGGTCTTCGAGATCCTCGGCTCCTAGCCTTCGATTCTGCGCGCCTGCTCGCGCAGGCCGAGTTCTTCGCGCAGGAACTCGTGGAAGTGGATCATGCCGTCCTCGTGCGGCGAATGGTACGGACCCCGATCGTCCAGTCCCGCGGCGTGCAGCCCCTTTCTGCCGCGATGCAACAGCGTGCAGATCTGCGCATCCTCGGCGGCGGATTCGAGATAGGCGGCCTGGTGCGCCTCGACCAGCTCGCGCTCGAAGGCCGCGACTTCCTCCGGATAGAAAAAATCGACGACGTTGGTCGTGTGCTCCGGCGAACGCGGGATCAGCGTGCTCACCACCAGTGCGAACGGGTACCACTCGAGCATCACGTTGGGAAACAGGATGCACCATAACGTCCCGTACTTGGGCAGCTTGCCCTCGTTGTAGGCGAGGATGGCGTCGCGGTAGCGCGTGTAGTTGGGCGAAGTCTGGTGCCTGAACTGGTCCTTGATGCCCATGATCTGGTAGGACCAGCGGTCGCCGAATCCCCACTGGTAGTTGGATCCGTCGACGAAGCGCTTGAGTCCCGGGTGGAAGAACTCCACGTGGTAGAGCTCGAGATAAATCTCCAGGAACGCCTTCCAGTTGAACGGGCATTCGTCGACCGTCGTCTTTTCGTAGACGTAGCCCGAGAAATCGTAGTCGCCGGCGAGCGGGAAGTCGGCGAGCGCCCGGTTGACGTCCAGCGGCCCGGCGAACAGCAGCCCGTGCCAGTTCTGCAACGGCGTTTCCGGCAGGCACAGGCCGGGGTTTTCGGCGAAGTCCGGCGCGCCCAGCAGCTTGCCGTGCAGGTCGTAAGTCCAGCGGTGCACCGGGCAGACGATGTTCTGCGCGTTGCCGCGGCCTTCAAGCAGCAGCGCCTGGCGGTGCCGGCAGACATTGGACAACAGCGCCACGCCGCTCGCGGTGCGCACCAGGGTCTTGCCGTGTTCGAGCCAGGCGATGGTCTGATAGTCGCCGATTTCCGGGACCATCAGCTCGTGGCCGACGTAGTTGGGCCCCCGCGCGAACAGGACTTCCCGTTCCATTGCGAAGATCGCGGGATCGAAGTACCAGCGGACCGGCAGCTGCGAATCGGCGGCCTTCAGTCTGGCGTGGCTGGCAATGTCGGTCATTTCGGTCGCGGTCGCGGGCTTCGATGGGCGCGTATTTTAGAGCCTGCCGCAGCGCGCGCGTTCTCCTGCGGTCGTCAGGCCGGCTGCCGCGCGGCGCTCTGCGCGAACTCCTCGAACGCGTGGACCGCATCCGCCGCGTACATGAGCGACGGCCCTCCGCCCATGTAGACCGCGACGGCGAGCGCTTCCATGACCTGCTCCCTGGGTGCGCCGAGCGCCGCGAGCTTCTTGGCGTGAAAGCCGATGCAGCCATCGCAGTGTCCGGCAACCCCGATCGCCAGCGCGATCAGCTCCTTGTGCACTTCGGACAGCGCGCCGGCCTTCATCGCCCCGCGGGCGAGCGCGCTGAATCCGTCCAGCGCGTCCGGCACGTCCTTGCGCAGTTTGAGGATGCCCTGGTTGATGCGGCGGGTGATCTCGGCGTACGACTTGGTCATCTGCCTGCCTCGATTGCGATTGGCTCACCTAGCGAGTCTAGTGCGCGAGTGCGCCCCAGCGTTTGACACCGGTCAAGAAAAGTCGTCCCCGCCGAATCCGCACCGAAGGCCGCGAGCGGTTGTGGCGACTCGCCGCGGCGGCTACGATGGCTCCATGGAAAGCGAAGGTCTCGTCGTCCTCAAGCCGCGCGTGCGCGACCTCGGCGACTTCGAGATCAAGCGGGTGCTTCCGGGTCATCCCTTGCAGATGGTCGGTCCCTTCATCTTCTTCGATCACATGGGCCCCGTACGCCTTGCGGCCGGCCACGGCGTGGATGTGCGTCCTCATCCGCACATCGGGCTCGCCACCGTGACTTTTCTGTTCGAAGGCGCGCTGCTCCACCGCGACAGCCTCGGCTCGGCCCAGGTCATTTGTCCCGGCGACGTGAACTGGATGACCGCCGGACGCGGCATCGTCCATTCGGAGCGCTCGCCGGCGCAACAGCGTCCCGCGGGCCCTTCGCTTCACGGCATCCAGACCTGGGTCGCGCTGCCCGAAGCGTTCGAAGAATCCATGCCGAGCTTCTCTCACCATCCGGGCTCGACTCTGCCCCGGTTCGAGCAGGACGGAGTACGCCTCCGCGTGATCGCCGGCAACGCGTTCGGCGCGGTTTCACCAGTCAAGGTGTTTTCCCCGATGCTGTACGTGGCGCTGGAATTCTCTCCGAAGGCACGGATCGCGGTCCTCGCCGAGCACGAAGAGCGCGGCGTCTATCTGGTCGATGGCGGGCTGACCATTGGCGGACACACGGCGCTTGCCCAGCACCTCGTCGTGTTGCCGAAGGGTCAAAGCGTCGATCTCGCAAGCCCGACCGGCGCGCGGGCGCTGCTCCTGGGCGGCGCCTCGCTCGGCGCACGGCGCTTTATCTGGTGGAACTTCGTGTCCAGCTCCAGGGAGCGAATCGAGCAGGCCAAGGCCGACTGGGAAGCGGATCGGATGGGGCGCATTCCCGGCGAAACCGAGCGCATCCCGCTTCCCGGGAGATGAGGCGCAGCTCACGCCGAAAGGCGGCACGGGCTTGCCTGCGAAGAGCACGCCCAATGATCCCGCGGCTGCGTTCTATGCAGGTTCGGGGAGCGGCTCGAAGCGCAGTTCCGATCCGCTGAGATCCCGCTCGATCCGCGCCGCGATGTCCTGTGCAGCGGTGAGGTGTTGATGTTCTTCCGGGCGCGAGCCGGTTCGGCGGGCGAGCCGCGCAAGCGAACGGTGCACGTCCCAGGACAGTCGCAAACGGCCAATTCGTTCCGAGAGTTCAGCCGCCCGCCCCAGCGCCTCGCGCGCTGCGTCATGACGCCCATCCTCCATCCAGGCCTCGGCTTGCCAGCGCAGCGCGATGACAGAGAACTCTCGCAATCCGTTCGGTTCAGCCAGCGCCAGCAGCTCGCCGGCAGCGCCCGCGCATGCGCTGGAATCCCCGCGCCGGAACTGAAACTCGGCGAGGGCCTCCAGGCACCGCGCTTCCGAGTGGCGCTCGCTGTTCTCGCGCGCTACGGCCAGCGCCCGTTCGAGATCGCGCTGAACGCCGAGGTCCGCACGGCGCACGCGCGCGATGGCCAGACCGGCTTCCAGCCCCGGCAGCCAGAACATGACGCCGGCCTCCCGCGCAATGGACAAGCCGCGCTTCAGTGTTGTTGCAGCCTGCTCGTTGCGATTGAGGTCAAGCAGCAACTGGCCGATCAGGGTGTGGGCCATGATCTGGTAGCGGACGAGCTTCAGGCTCTCGAGGCTCTGCAGCGTCTCGTTGAGCCCGGCCCAAGCCGCGCGATACTCGCCGAGGCATGCCCGCGTGTGATCGCGGCCGATGAAGGTCGGTCCGAGATGCCACTGTAGATCGGCCGCGAGTGCGATCTGCAGCGCCGAATCGAAATACTCGAGCGCGCGCCGGTAGTCCGCGAGTCCCATAATCCCGATGCTCGCCCAGCCGATCATCATCAGGTTCTCGGACTCGTAGCTCCTGTCGCCGATCGCGCGCGCGTATTCCAGGGATCGCGTGAAACAGTCGATTGCCGCCGCGGGCTCGGCGTTAGCGAAGTGCGCTTCCCCCCGGCCATGAAACGCCTGCACGGCCACAAGGTCGGTCAGCCGCAAGCGCTCGCAGATCTCGACCGCTTCCTGGTGAAACTGGATCGCGCGGTGGTTGCGGCCGTTGCTCCAGGCTACTGTGCCGAGGTGATACAGGGTGTCGGCCGCGTGCCGCTCGTCGCCCATGGCGCGCGAGGCGGCCAGCGCTTCGTCCAGGCAGGCGGTGGCCTGCTCGTAGGCGTCGGCTCGTCGATAAGCCATTCCCAGTTCGATCAGCAGGTCGCGCAGGTGCTCGCGTGCGCCGCGGCTGCGCGCTATCCGGATCACACGCTCGAAGTCGGCAACAGCACCGGCCGTCTGCCCAGCCTGGGCGCGCGCGGCGCCGCGACGCTCGATCAGTGCAAGCTGCGATTGCTGGTCCATTGCTTCGGGGTGCGCCTCGGCGAGCGCCACGGCACGGTCAAACCAGCCTAGGGCCTCGCGCATCGCGAACAGACGCTGCGATTGCTCGGCCGCCTGCACCATGGAGTGGATGGCCCGCGACCAGACCTGCCCGCGTTCGTAGTGCTCGGCGAGCCCGGCAGTACGCTCATGCACTTCCAGGACCGGGTGGCGCTCAAGGGCCTCGGCGACGGCGCGATGAAGCAGCATCCGCCGGGTGACTCCGATGTCGAGGTATACCACCTCGCGCACCTTGTCGTGGCTGAAATCGTAAACGCCGGCCTCCTCTTCCTCCCTGAGGAGTTGCCGCCGCACAAGGAACTCGATGGCTTGCAGAAGCACCGCCTGCGGCTCCTGCGCCACTGCGTGCAGCAGCTCGAAGTCGAAGCGCCGGCCGAGCACGGCGGCGATCTCGAGCTTGCCGCGGACCTCGCGCGGCAGGCGACTGATGCGCGCTCGCACCGAGTCGCGTAACGCCTGCGGCAGCAGGTGGGCGCCGCCAGCCGCGTCCTCCGCACCTCGCTCCCGAGCGGCTGCCGGCAGTGCGTCCTGCTCGCTGAGCGAGTGAAGGAGCGAGGTCATGAACAGCGGATTGCCTTCCGATTCCCGGTGCAGCCAGGCAGCCAGTCCGGCGGTACGCAGTCTTTGCTCGCCGGACTGCTGTAGCAGCGCCACGGCATCGGCGAGCGTCAGGCGCGCCAAGGGGAAGTGCCGGGTGTGGGGCTCCCGCCGCAGGCTCTGGACGAAGCCGGCTAGGCTCTCGTCGGAATCCACTTCTTCGCCACGGTATGTGAAAACCAGCAGCAGAGGCCGGTCAGAAATCCTGCACGCAAGATAGTGCAGAAACTGGCGGCTTGCGTCGTCCACCCAGTGAATGTCGTCGACGCTGACCAGAAGCTGCCGTTCGCCGCCGAGCGCGTCGAACAAGCGCGCGATCGCCTGAAACAATCTTGCCTGGCGCAACTCGGGAAAGTCCGTGGACAGGGCGGGGAGGTTCGCGAACCGCTCGGCAACCGACGGCACCAATGCGGCGATCTCGGCAGCGGCGATCGCGGGCATCTTTCGCAGAGAGGCATTGGAGGATCGCCCCACGGCTTGGGTCACGAGATCGATTACCGGCTGATAGGGCATCCCGCGCTCGATCTCGTAGCAGTTGGTCCGCAGGGTGCGGATGCCCCTGGTGGCGGCGTAGCCGGCGATTTCCTGGAGGAGCCGGCTCTTGCCGATCCCCGGCTCTCCCTCGATCAGGACAGTGTGACCTTCGCCGGACGTGACGCGCGCCAGCAGGCCGACGAGCTGTCCGAGTTCGTTGCTGCGACCGACGAGGGGAAAGCCGAGGTCTGCTTCGGGCGAATGCGGGGCGGCAGCGCCCAGATCGAGCGGTTGCGCCTCCAGCGGCAGCCGTTCGGCAGGGCGCAGCGCTCGCGCCGCCTCCACGAACACGCCGCGCTCCGCGGCTGGTATCCCCAGGCGCTCGGCGAGGCGCTCGGCAAGACGCCGGGAGGGACGGCGCTCGTCGGCTTCGATCTTCCGGATTGCGGCGCGCGAGCAGCTCACGCTGTCGGCGAGCTCCTCCTGGGTCAGATCCAGCGCCTTTCGGCGGCGTCGCAGCCAGTAGCCGAACGAGTGCGTGCGCTCATCCACGGCCGTGCATCCCTGCTTGCAATCGATGTCGCGGCAATTCTAATCAACTTGCTGATTCGCAAGAAAAGATTCCAGCAGGGCCCACGGGTAGCCAGCCACCCTGCGGCCCGATGTGCGGGTCGCTCAAGCCCGCTTTTCTGTCACCCAATTTGTCCCGCTTACGGTGACCGCCGTACGCCCGTCGCGCGGTTCAATCCCCCGC
Source organism: Burkholderiales bacterium (assembly GCA_035560005.1). NCBI lineage: Bacteria > Pseudomonadati > Pseudomonadota > Betaproteobacteria > Burkholderiales > Burkholderiales bacterium. The sequence continues at coordinate 10,907 of DATMAN010000005.1, forward strand.
GTCAACCGCCGTTGGACGATTTTTACCACCAACCACCTCAAGGAGGCAGGCATGGATGCGCTCAAGTCGATGACACTGGCCCTGATCACGGTGCTTTTCCAAGGCGTTTCGATCGCCCTGGCCGAGCCGGATCACCGGATGGTCACTCCCGGCGATCTCAAATGGAGCGATGTGGGCTCGCTGCCGCCCGGCGCGAAAATCGCCATCATCGAAGGCCGTCTGAGCGAGGCCGAACCCTTCACCTTCCGCCTGCGCTTCCCGGCGAACTACAGGATCCCCCCGCACTGGCACCCGGCCGTGGAGCGGGTCACCGTGCTGTCGGGGACGTTCTTCATGGGGGTGGGCGACAAGCTCGACCCGCAGGCGTCCATGCCGCTGCAGCCCGGCAGCATGATGATCCTGCAGCCGAAAACCCATCACTTCGCGTGGACGCAAGGCGAAGTCATCGTTCAGCTCAACGGCATCGGCCCCTGGGGAATCACCTATGTGAACCCTGCGGACGACCCGCGCAGGCAATGATTTCTTCGAACATGAGGAGCAGACAATCATGACAACAGCACAGGAAGCGCTGGGCCAGGCCGCACCCGCAGTCGATCTTGCGGCAGTCAAGTCGCGCCAGCAGGCCGCATGGTCGGCCGGCGACTACGCCGTGGTCGGCACCACGCTTCAGATCGTCGGCGAATCGCTGTGCGAGGCGCTCGACCTGCGCGCGGGCGAGAAGGTTCTGGACGTGGCCGCAGGCAACGGCAACGCCACGCTTGCGGCCGCGCGACGCTGGTGCGACGTGACTTCCACCGACTACGTGCAAGCGCTTCTGGACCGCGGCCGCGCGCGGGCCAGCGCCGAAGGGCTGGCCGTACAGTTCCGCGAGGCCGACGCGGAGGCTCTGCCCTTCGAGAGCGGGGCGTTCGACGTGGTCGTCTCGACCTTCGGCGTGATGTTCACCCCGAACCAGGAGAAGGCGGCCGCAGAGCTTGCGCGGGTCTGCAGGTCGGGAGGCAGGATCGGCCTGGCAAACTGGACGCCCGGCAGTTTCATCGGCG
>DATMAN010000006.1 GCA_035560005.1 Burkholderiales bacterium
GCTCGCCCGGAGCGGTCTCGAAGCGGCACCAGGTCAGCGAATCGAGCGTGGCCTGCGCCCGCAGCGGCCGCACCGCCAGCTTCACCGTGTCGTAGCTGCCCGTGTAGCCGCGCTCGGCGCACAGCTCCTGATACAGAATCCGCGCCGAGTAGCGCACCTGCGGGGCGCGGCTCGCAAGCCAGGCCGCGTGCGGGCTCATGAGCGTTCGCGCCGCCGCTTCGCGCCGGTAGGCCTGCCATTGCTGCTGCCTCAGCCAGCGGCGCACGGTCTTGCGATCAAGCTCGCTCAGCCGCGCAATCTCCGAGATCGTCATGCCCAGCGCGTGCAGACGCCGAATCTCCTCCCAGCGCTCCTTGCCAACCACCGCCACCTCCGTGTCCGTTGCGAACACCGGCACCGTAGCGGCTTCGGTCCCGACGCCCTCGGCCCGCGGGCCGAGGGCGTTCACTTCCATCTTCCCATCCATCTCCTGCTCTCCTTCACAAAAGATGGGTGGGGAAAATTCGTTTCCTAGACAATGTAGGATTCCCGTTGACAAATGGGGAACCCAAGCAATGTCCCACAATTTGTTGAATGGATAGAGCGGGGTGGCGGGGTGGAGTTGCCCCGGGTCAACTCCGTGCGTTGCTGAAAATTCGTGAGCGGGATGCATTCAGTTTCGCCGGCGCGATGGAATTGCCCCGTTTCGGTGGACGGTTTAGCGCTTGGGTCACAAGGGGTTATCCACAGGCCGCGCGCCGGGGCGCCTGAAACGCTACCGAGCGCGCGGGCCAGTGGGTAACCGCGTGCTCGTGATGCATTGAATGATGACGCCGTTCGAACTCGATGGGCGAGATCCACCCGAGGCGCGAATGACGTCGCCTCGGGTTGTACCAGCCTTCGATGAAATCGAGGATCGCCATGCGTGCCTCGGCCTTCGTCGCGAAGCGCCGGCGATCAAGGAGTTCGCACTCCAGCGTCGCGACGAAGCTCTCGGCCATTGCGTTGTCGTAGGCATCGCCCACGCTTCCCATCGAAGGCCGAACGTTCGCTTCCCTGCAGCGAAGGCCGAAGGCGATCGAGGTGTACTGCGTGCCGTGGTCGGAGTGATGCACAATGCCTTTTGCTCGCCGCTGCCCGATCGCCATGTTGAGCGCGGCGAGGACAAGCTCCGTTCTGAGGTGCTCGGCCATCGCCCAGCCCACGATCCTGCGACTGAAGACATCGAGCACCACCGCCAGGTACAAGAACCCGGCCCAGGTAGGGATGTAGGTGATGTCGGCCACCCAGAGCCGGTTCGGCGCATCGGTGCTGAATTGGCGCTGCACGAGATCGGCAGAGGGCTGCGCGTTGGCATCGCGCGCCGTCGTGATCACAAACTTCCTGCGGCATACGCCGCAAAGCCCGTCGGCTTTCATCAAACGAGCCACGCGCTTCTTGCCCACGCGAATGCCTTCCTCGCGCAGATCCTCGAGGATGTTCGGCGCCCCGTAGGCGCCCTTCGAGCGGGCATGGAAGAACCGGACGCGGTCTGTCAGCCTCGCATCTTCGATCGCGCGTGCCGACGGCTCGCGCGCATTCCACGCGTAAAAGCCGCTGGGGGAAACACCAAACACGCGACACATCGTTCTCACTGGAAACTCGAGCTGGTGCGCCGCTACGAACCGGAAGACTTCTTGGGCGTCGTATCGGCCTCCCGCGCGAACCAGGCCGTGGCCTTTGCCAGAATCTCGCGCTCAAGCTTCACCTGGCGCAGCTCACGCCGCAGCTTCACCAGCTCCTCGCGTTCGACAGTGGTGAGCACGTCCCGGCGCTTGCCGCCGTCGGCATCGGCACGCTTTACCCAGTTGCGGATCGTCTGTGCCGAGGGCTCGAACTCCTTGGCCAGCTCCTCCGGGCTGCGACCGGCACTGGCCAGCTCGATCAGTTTCTGCCGGAACTCCGGCGCATAAGCAGGGCGACTACGGGGCATCGTGAACCTCCTTCAACCCCAACATTGAAAAGTGTCCACGAAAGCGTGGTCAACTCCAGCCCTGCTGACCTGACGTTGTGCTCGCGCGTTCGTTTTCTCGCGTACCTCCATTCCGTTGCGAAACTTCACTCCCTCGATGACCTTGGCAAGCCACTCGAAGCCGCGCAGCCGCTTCCAGCTGCGCTCGGCGG
>DATMAN010000007.1 GCA_035560005.1 Burkholderiales bacterium
GGGTTTTTCCGAATTAGATTGTGAATCGCGTCACGCGATTGTATAAAAGGCTGACGTTGGAAGGCTCGAACGAAAAGGACAGGGAGGAACCGCAATGAAGAAACTGGTAATCGCCGCCGTCGCCGTGATGATCGCCGTGTCGTTCGTGTCGATGGCGCAGGCCCAGACGAAGCAGGACACGTTGAAGTGGGCCGAAAAGACTTTCAAGTATGTGGGCGAGAAGAGCTGCAAGACCTGCCACAAGGTCGAGTATGAGTCGTGGATGACGACCAAGCATGCCAACGCCTGGGCGACCCTGAAGCCGGAAGACCAGAAGAAGCCCGAGTGCGCGGGCTGCCACATGACCGGGAAGACCGCGGCCGACTCGATGATTGTCAATGTCACCTGCGAGGCCTGCCACGGTCCGGGCTCCGAGTACAAGTCGATGAAGAACATGAAGGATCCCAAGCTGGCCGCCGCCGCCGGATTGCTCCCGGTGACCGAGGCGACCTGCGTGCAGTGCCACAACAAGAACAGCCCGACCTTCAAGGGCTTTGACTTCGCCAAGGCGCTGGAAGCCGGCGTCCACAAACGGACCGAAAAGAAAGCCGCCCAGTAACACGGCAAAGACGGCCATGACAAACCCCTCCGGGCGGATGCCCGGAGGGGTTTTCTCTGTCACATGCGGGGTTGCCTTATGCGGCGCCCCAGGTTAGCTTGGTGTTGGCCCCAGCCGTAGTCCCACAACCGCAGAGGAGGAGCACATGCAAGAAGCGAGTGTGTCGTCGCGACGGCATGGTCGTGGCTGGTGGGCGCCGGCATGCGCCGCAGCGCTGGCGCTGGTTGTCGGGATTGCGGCGGATGCGAGGGGCGCCGGCGTGGCGGACTCCGCCTGGGAGGCGCTGCACCGGCTGGACATCGCCGCGGCCCGCGCGCTGTTTGAACGCGACCTGGCCGAGAACGGCGAGACAGCATCGACGCTGCGCGGACTGACGATCGTCGCCCTCATGGATGTGGACCACGCATTGGAATTGCGCACCCTGTCCAGACTGACACGCCCGGACCGAATCGACCTCTTCTCGCTGGCCCTCTACGAGCACGTTGTCGTTGAGATGACTGAATGGGAGGAACTCCCAATAACCATCCGCAAGCTGACGGAGGGCATGGCGGCCAGCGATGTGCCGGAACTTGCTTACGTCGGGGAGGCCTATGCGTCGTCGCGCTTGAATGTCAACGGGCAGGCGCCCGACCCGCGCAGCCGGACGCGATTGGGACGGGCCTCGGGACTGTGGCTGTGCGGCCCCTTCGACAATCGGAACAACATCTCCGCCTATCGACAACTGCCGCTGGAGCGGGATCCGCTCGATACGCTGGCGCACGCGACCGGCCGCAGCGGCTGCAAGGCGTATTGGACGTGGCTCGACGCCGACGCGTATGGCAAGTATCTGCACACCATCGCGGTCGAGGATCAGTCCGAGGCCGCCTGCCTGGCCCGCGCCTACTTTGACCTGCCCAAGGCCATGGAGGTCATCATCACGCTCGGCGGATCATTCAGCCAGCGAACCTATGTCGACGGCGTCCTGGTAGGAGAAGACGTGGTCCCGCGCAACGCCATCGTGCGCGGCGGTTACCGGATGCGTCTGGAGGCAGGGGTCCATGAAATCGGCCTGGCGCTGGGTCTGGAAGTCAGCCCCTTCCAGGTCGGGGTTCTCGACTCGGCCTATCGCGCCATCCCCGGCCTTAAGTGGCGTCGGTTCGGCGCCGCGGCGACGACGGCGCCCGAAAACCCGCGGTTTGTGCATCCGATCTTCGACGGCTTCCTGCGCATGGAAGCGGCCGGCAATCCCGAGCCCGATGCGAAGTTCTGGAAGGCCACGGTGCAGAATCTCAATGGCTACACCAAGGAAACGCAGGAGCAACTGAGCGGACCCTATGAGCGCGGCGAATTGAGCTGGCTGGAAACGTGGCCGTATTACAAAGCGCTGGTCTACAGCCAGCAGGATGTGAAGGCCGCCGAAATTCTCGCACGGTTGGACGAGCAGAGCGAAGCGGCCCTGGTGGAATTCATCGCCCGGAATCTGGCCGAGCAGAACTGGGAGAGCAAGATTCGCAACTTCGCCGCGATCGCCGAACGGTTCCCCGGCCGGTTCGAGTTCGATCAGTTCGCGGCGTACCGCCCGCTGCTGTCGGGGGACCGTGCCGGCATGATCCGTGAACTCGAGGAACTGACCCGCCGCTATCCGAACGCGTGCATTGCGCACAAGACCATCGCCGAAGCGTACGCGGCCTTGCGCGACTACCCCTCGGCGCTGCGCGAGATTCGTGCCTACGCGAAGAAGTCGCAGACCGCGTTGCGCACCACCGATAGCGAACTGCAATATCTGCTGGGGATGGGCGATTACCAGGGCGTCGCCCGGCTGCTGGAAGACCCCTATCGCGGCTACCCGGCCCACCCATGGACGCTCCCCATCTGGTGCCTGGCGATGGACCGATTGGGCAAGGACGATCGCATCGGGGAAGTGCTGGCCGCACGGGCGGCCCGGTACCCCTACGATCTGGAGACGCTTGACCTGCAATGGTCAAGACACAATCGCCGGGGGGAATACGATGCGGCGCGGGCCTGCCTGAAGCGGGTGCATGAGCTCAAACCAACCGCGCTGGCGCCCTATACCAACCTCGATGAACTGCACGGAGGCGTGTCCTACGACAGTCTCTTCGGCTCCGTCGATCCGATGGCCTACTGGGCCGATTCGCCCCCGCCGGATCGGATGGGCGGGAATGGATTCTGGCGCATCCTCGACCGTCAACAGAAGCTGGTGCTGAAATCCGGCTTGTCCGTGTCCGATATCCACTTGGTATCGTACATCGACGACGAGACAACAGCGTCGGGCTTTCGCGAAATGGATTCGCCGGTCGGTGCGAACGAGGCGGGCAGCCGTCTGTTGACCGCACGGCGTCTGCGGCGCGGCGCGCCCCCGGTGGAAGGCACCATCGACGAGGACAAGATCGTCTTTCGCGACCTCAAGCCGGGCGACGCGGTGGAACTGCGCTATCGCTACTGGCTGTCCGGCTCCGGCGACCTGTGGAACCACTTCTGGGACTCATACGGGATTGGCGCCGACTACTATCAGGCCCACTACGAATACGCGATTCTCTCCGACCGCGATGACTTGCGGGTCGCCACGGTCGGGCCGGTGCCGCCGGCCGAGACGACGTCGGTGGCCGGATTCCGACGCATAAGCTGGCAGGGACGCGACGTGGCCGCCGCCGCGCGTGACATGACCATGACGCCGCCCTTCGAGGAATACAAGGGCGCAGTGCATGTCTCCACCTTACCCGACTGGACGGTTGTCGACAACTGGTACAAAAGCATCAGCGAAGCGGTGCTGGCGCGCAACCCGCAGGCCGACGCGCTGGCGGCGCGGTTGACCGCCCCCTGCTCGACAGCCATCGATTCGGTGCGCGCGCTCTATGACTACACCACCATTCATATTCCTTATCAGGCGGTGGACTTCAATTACAGCGCCACGGTGCCGCGACGGCCGGACGATGTGATCACCGGCAGCTGGGGCGACTGCAAGGACAAGGCGCATCTGTTGATCCATCTGTTGCGCCGCAACGGATTTTCGGCGTGGCCGGTTTTGGTCAGCACCTCCGACAACGCCAACTATCTGCCTCTGCCCGCTCCGGACTTCGACCATCTGATCGTCTGCTGCCTGGTGGATGGGGACACTCTTTTCCTCGACCCGACCAACGAATGCGCGCCGCTGCGCGGTGGCCTGGGTTCCGGCTCCAGCGGACGCCCGCGGCTGGTCGTTGGATGGGGCGCGACGGACACGCTCCCCCGTCTGCCGGTGTCGCCGGCCGCCAGTTGGTGGCGCGACGAATCCATCGAATTGCGGCCGTTGGATGGAGAGCGATTCGCGTTCGAATACCTGAGCACAGACCGTAATCTGGGCGCGGGCATTACCCGCGCGTGGTGGCGCGGAACCCCGCCGGAGAACGTCGCGCGCGAGATCGAACGCATGTTCAACGACAGCTGGCAGGTGAGGGTTGCCGTGGATTCCGCGCGGCTGGATCCCATCGAGACCACCGATTCGACGTTTCACACCTGGGCGTACGGCACCGTCTCGCTGGCACGGCAGGCGGTGGGTGGGACCGATGTGATCGATCTGCCGGACTGGTCCTGCATCGGCCGCGAGCGCGCCAGCGCGCTGGCCACGGTGGACCGTGGCGGCGTGCCCGTCGATCTCGATGATCTGGTCTCGCGGCGGACGGTGCGCGCGACTATCCATTTACCGGAGTCCGCCGGCACGCCCGAGATTCCCGCGCCGGTGGCCATCGAGGATTCCTTGTGGACGTTCCGGATGAAAAGATCGTGGGATCGCGCCACGCGTACGCTGGCAATCGACGGCTACTTCGAGGCCCGGGCCGGGTACACGCCCGTCGAGCCGCTGGTGGAACTGCTCAACACCCAGACCAACCAGTTCGACCAGCCGCTGATCGTCCGGCGGCACGAGCCCTGATTGGCCAGGGGGCGCCGATAACAAACCCCTCCGGGCGGATGCCCGGAGGGGTTTTTGCGATGCGCCGGCCGCCGCGGATCAGCGGGACAAAATCTCTTCAAAGAAGGACAGCGCGCGCGGGTCTTCCGATTGACCCAGCCAGAAGATGGCCTGTTCGCGGACTTTGGGGCTGGGGTTATTGCGGGCGACCTCAATCAGAAGCGGGATCCCCTCATCGTCGGGCAGTTGTGACAGCGCGAAGACCGCCTGCTCCTTGACGCCGGCGTCGGGGTCATCGATGGCGGCGTCCCTGATTGTCTCCTTCGCCTTCTCCCCGGCCATCTGCGCCAGCCAGAAAAGGGCGCGTGAACGCACCTCGGCGTTGCGGTCGTTGCGGGCCAGCTCGATCAGGGCATCGGCCGCGGCCGGCGATTCGAGCTGGCTGATCGCGAACACAATCTGCTCGCGTACCTCGCCGCTGCGATCCTCGCGCAGGGCGCGTGTCAGGAACGTGACCGCGCGCGCCTCATCGGTCTGGCCGATCCAGAAGACAAGACTGCCGCGCAGTTTGTCGTCCTCGCAGCCGGCGTAGACGCGTTCGAGAGCGTCCAAGGCGGCCGGATCGTCGTGCCAGGCGATGGCGCTGATGATCTTTTCGGCGAACTCCTCGCGCCGCAACCGACGGGCGTCGGCGCCGGCCAACAACGCCTCGAGGCAGGCCAGACTCTGCGCATGGGAAGCATCCCCCAGCCAGTGCAGCGTGCGCGAGCCGCCATCCAGCGGACAATCATCGGTGTAGACCCGAACCCGTTCGATGCGGTCGTTGTCAACACGCAACAGGATCAGAAGCCGGCGGTCCACCGACATCTCGCTGTCATCGTCCCCGTCGCCGGAGATCGTCAGACCCTCGTCGCTGCGTTCCAGCTCGCCGACGTTTCTGCGTCCCTCCCATACGCCGCTGCAGATGCGCGCGCCGGGGCGCGCATCGACCGCGTAGCCGATCCAGGCGGGCTGCGCCACGCTTTTGATCAACGCTGCGATGGACTGCGCCAGCGTGCCGGCGCGGGTGGTTTCGACCACCTGGCCGTTCTTGAGCCGCGGGGGCGCGGCGTGGAGCGGGGCGGCCGTCGACAGTGCAACGGCCAAAGCGAGTGGGGCGGACAAAACGCGCATGGGCTCCTCACTGGTCGAGCAGTTCGAGCATGAATTCGGTGGCTTCTTCGCTGTTGATCAGCGTGAGTTTTTCGATGGCGGCGCGCTTGAGGTCGCGGTCCTTCTCCTTGCGCGCGATTTCGATTAAGGCCTGGTCATCGGACATCAGGAACAACGCCTCGATCACCTTCAGCCGGATGGACTTGTCGCTCTCACCGTAGTAGAGCTCATGCAGGACCGCGCCCTCGCCGATCAGGCCGAGTTGCTCGATCGCAGTCCGACGCAGCTCGGGGTCTTTGTCGGTACGGGCCACCTGACTGAGGTGATGGCTGTCGCCGGTGAGCATGAACGATTCCAGAATGCGGCGGCGCAGGTCGACGTCGGTCTCGCTTGAGTACAATTGCCAAAGTTGCTCGGTCTGCCCCAAAAGCCCCAGATGCTCGATGGCGGCGCGGCGCAGTTTCGGCTCCGGCTCGGTGCGGGCCAGCTCATACAGGCGCTCCCCCTCGCCGGCCAGCATGAACGATTCGATGATCCGGCGGCGCAACTCGACGTCGCTTTCGGTGCGGTACAAATCCCCCAGCGCGTCGGAGCGTCCCAGCAGGCCCAATTGCTCGATCGCCGAGCGGCGCAGTCCGGGGTCGCTCTCCTTGCGGGCGACCGCCAGCAGCCGCTCGCCGTCGCCGGAGAGCATATAGGCCTCGAGGATTTTGCGGCGGACATCTTCATTCTGCGACGTGAGGTAGATCTCCTGCAACAGCTTGCCGTTCTCGGCGCCGCCATAAAGGCCGAGGTACTCAACCGCGGAGCGCTGCAGGTCGGGATCCTGTTCGCCTTTCGCATACGCGGCCAGGATTTCGCGCGAGCGCGGGTCGCCGCTCTGACTGAGGATGAACAACGCCTGCCGTTTGACCCGCGCGCTCTGGTCGCCCTTGAGCAGCCTTTCGATCATGGGCACGGCCTTCTCGGGGTTCGAGGAGAGCAGGGAGTTGAGCACCATCATCTTGAGTTCTTCATCCTCGGCGGCTTCGGCGGGCACGGTCTGGCCGAGCGAGGCGCGCAACTCGACTTCGAGCGCTTCGGCATCCTTCAGCCAGCGGCTCTTGGGGTATTCACGGCGCAGTTTGCGGATGCTCTCCAACGCCTCGGTGACATAGGCGGCGCGCGCCTGCGCATAGGCCGTCCAGTAAATGGCCCGGTCGGCGCGCGCGCCGCGCATGTGCTCAACCTCACGGAAGAACTCGATCGCCTCCTGCCAGCGGCCATCGTCGAGGGCGGCGGTGCCGCGGGCATACCATGCCGACTCCTCATCCGGCGCCGCTGCGGGGGCTGTCGTTTCCGGCGGACCGGCCGCCACCCACAGCCAGGATTCATCCCAGGCAGCCATGGCGCTTGCAGTCAGACCCGACACCAGCGCCGCGACGATCAGCATCCGTATCAACATGGCATCTCCTTCACATCACCGGGAGGGCCGTATCGGCCCGTGGACGAACCAGACGCTCCCGCGCCTGCGAACCCAGCACACGCACTTTCAGAATCAGCCCCTTGTTCTCAATCGCCTGACGCCAATCGGCGAATTCATCGGCGCCGAGCGAATCCGGCGCGTTGCCGATTTCCAGCAGGACGCGTTCGAGATCATCCAGAACGCTGGCGGTGGCGGCATCGCCATCGCGCGCGGCCGCCAGACGGAAAAGCCGGTTGTCGGCGACCAGTTCGGCGGCGCGTTGGCGCTCGCGCGACAAATCCAATTCGCCGGTGGAGTCGGCGTTCAACAGCTCAAGCAACATGACCTGCGAGCGATCCAGATGATCGGCGACGGTGACCAGCAGAATGCGCTCGCGGACATCCCCGGGGGCGGCCACTGTGGTCGGCGGCGCGGATGGTTCCTGCGGACTGAAGCGGCCGGCCAGAAACGCGAGCGCCAACGCGCCGGTGATTCCAGCCGCATAGACCCACTGGCGCACCGGGAAGACAAACCAGCGACGGCGCGGCGGCGCATCCAGTCGCGGCCGCAGCTTGCGCCAGAGTCGCTCCTCCAGGCCGTGCAGCGGTTCGGGGGCCGCGGAGGTCTTCACCGCGGCAAGCAGATCGGACAGTTGCGCCAGCGCCGCACGGCAGGCGGCGCATTCGGCCAGATGCGCCTCACAGGCGGCACGATTGTCGCCGTCGCCGTAGAAGTGCAACACCAGTTCCTGTTCGGACAGATGCCGGCTCATCGCAAGTCTCCCACCACCGGCTCCAATGCGCGGCGCACCTTCTGCACGGCGCGGAAGATGGTGTTTTTCACCGCGTTTTCCTTGATCCCCAGCGCTCCGGCAATCTCGCAGAGCGGCAGTTCCTGGAAGTGACGCATGACAAAGGCGGCGCGTTCGGCGGCGCTCAGGGTGCCCAGCGCCCCTTCGACCCGCTGGAGAATCTGGGCATCGGCCAAACGTTGATCGGGCGCGGGATCCGTCGCGGGAATCCGATCAGCCAACGCGCCGGTATCATCCTCACCATCGCTCAGATGTTGGGCCAAAACCTTGCGATTGCGCAGATGGTCGAGGGCGCAATTGACCCCGATACGATGCAGCCAAGTGCCGAACTCGGCGCGCGATTCGAATCGATCCAGTTGACGGTATGCCTTCATAAGCGCTTCCTGCACAATATCTTCGGCGTCCGTGGCGTTGCCGGTCATGCGATGTGCCAGCACGTACAGACTTCGGCCGTGTCGTTCGACGAGTAGCCGGAAGGCTTCCACCTCCCCGTCACGCACCCTTTGGACGATGGCGGCATCGCCTTCCTCCATCTGGTGATTAGACGCGGGCATAGAGCACGGGTTAGGTGAGGTTGGTCCAACTGGCAGGACCAACTCTAATAGACTTGCTCGATGGCGGCGCCGCTGTAGTAGTGCGGGAGGATGTCGCGGTAGGATTGGCCGGCCCGGGCGCGTCCGATCATGCCGCACTGACAGAGCCCGACCCCGTGGCCGTAGCCGCGTCCTTTGGCCACCGCGGAAATCACATGCCCTTTGTTGTCACGCTTGAGCTTCAGCTCGAAGTTTGCGGACGGGAGGATCGCGCCCGGACGTGAGGGGCGTCCCAGCGCCCATCGGGTTTGATCGGCGAGGATCGTCCATCGCCCGGACGAGGTGGTGACCGTCATGGCCAGGACACGGCCGCCGGGGGTGCCGCGCACCAGTTCGATGTCGGTAATGTATGCAAAATCAGCGATGGGCGCGCCGACCTGCCTGCGATAAGACTGCAGGTTTTCCAGCAGCGCCTTGCGTGTGAACTCTTCGGTCCAGTTCCAGTATTTCGACCAGGAGCAATACTCGTCATCGTCGACCGACACCAGGTATGGCTTTGGCGGTTTGTGCCAGACATCCTCGATCGCGTCGGTGTGCCCGCCGCAGGTCGAGTGGTAATACGACTCGATCAGCGCGCCATCGTAGGTGAGCGCCTCGCCTTCGGTCTCGGCGACCGCGTGCGTCACCCAGTCGCGCGGCTCGGCCGCGCCGATGTAGACCTGGTCTGAGACATCGGCCTTGAGATCATAGGGCGCGAGCGCATACTGCCCCAGGTGCCGCAGCGCATAGGTGCGCGCCGCCACCGCCTGCCCCTTCACGGCCTCGTATTCGTTATCGGTGCGCTCCCCCATCTCGGAGAACAGGACACCGTTGAGATACTGCTCCATGTTGAGGCGATTGACCACGATCGGCCTGCCGTTGAAACGTCCGAAGATCAGCGCGCCCAGATAGGGCGTCTTCTCGATGAACAGCCGGTGGCCGTCGGCTTCGGCGTAGGCGACGATACCGGTGGCGCCGCGGGCGAGTGTGACGTTCCCTGCCGCCAGCACCTCCAGACCGCCCGGGGCATGACGGATAACCAGCCGCTCATCCGATGAGTAGGTGATCGGCGTGGCGTTGCCGGCGCTGTAGACATTGATGAGAAATCGTCCATCGCCGCGGACCGACAGCGCCTTCTCCTCGTTCGGCAGCCGCACACGCACCACCGGCGGCTTGACCGGATCCAGTCCAAACAACGCGCCGTTGCGAATTCGTCCCGGGATGCAGCCGATGACGGAACAGAGCGTTCCGGCCAACAGAAGTGCTGTCACGAGGCGTGGGGAGTTCATCGGCGAAGGGAGATTATGCCTGCGGCGAGGGCAACGCAAGCACGCCGAGCACAGCCATTCGACGGGCGCCGGTGGCGCCGCCGCAATTGCCGGCGCGGGCCTGCAGGGTTTCGCCGGCCAGCGCCGCGAAACCGACCGGTTCGACAAAGCGCGCCGGCACCCCCAAAGTGTCGGCGGGCGTCAATTGCCATTCGCCAAGGTAGGCGCCGAGCCGATCCAGCAGGTGGCGGTTGGCGACACCGCCGCCGCTGACCACCAGCGTCCGCTGCGCGGTGCGCGGCGCGATCCAGCGGCGCACGGCAAAGGCGATGCTCCAAGCGGTCAGTTCGGTCGCGGTTGAAAGCGCGTCATCGGCGTCCAGCCGTAGCCGGTCGAAGAATTGGCCGACCGCATCCCAACCGAACTCCTCACGGCCGCAGGTTTTGGGGGGGCGGCGTTGGAAGTACGGCAACGCCAGCAACCGGGCCAAAAGGCGGGGATGGAGCGCCCCACGCGCGGCCGATTGTCCGTCGCGGTCAAACGGCCGTCCCAGCCGCTTCTGCGCCAGGGCATCGAGGATCATGTTCCCCGGTCCGGTGTCGAACGCCGTGATGCGCAGTCGTCCTCGCACCCGGCCGGAGACCGACACGTTGGCGATGCCGCCGATATTGAGCACCGGCGCGCCCTCGCCGAAAAGCAGGTGATGATAGTATCCGGACAGGGGCGCGCCCATTCCGCCGGCGGCGACATCGGCCAGACGAAAATCGCCGACCACCGGCGTGCCGCATTCGATCGCCACGGCGTTGACCGCGCCGATCTGCCAGGTGGCACGATGGGGCCCATCGGGACAATGCGCAATCGTCTGGCCATGCGAAGCCACCAGATCGGCGGGCATCCCTCGCATCCACAGGCGCGCGCTCTGGCCGATGAACCGTCCCAGGGCCAGATGCGCCGCGCTCGCGCGCCGTTTGGCGACTTCCGCATCCGCGGCCAGGCGCCACAATTCCCGTCGCAATGACGGCGGAAAGCGGCGCGTGAAGACACGGCGCACACGATAGGTCGCCGCACGGCCGGTCATCTCGATCTCGACCAGGGCGCCGTCGAGACGGTCGACCGAGGTGCCACTGTTTATTCCGAGCACGCGCAGACGCCGGCGGGCCAGCAAACGCGCGAGCGGATGCGCGCCATGTGCCGTCATAGAATCGCTCCGCGTCGTCGGATGTAGTCGATGGCTTCCCGCTGGGCGTCGCGGTCGTTGCAGACCAGAATCAGGTCGCAGCCGGCCTCCAACGCGCGCGCGACCGATTCGGACGGCCGGAAGGCATGCCGGATCGCGCCCATGCTGAGATCGTCGGTGAGGATTTCCCCGCCGAAGGCCAACTGCTCTCGCAACAATTCGGTGACAATCCGCCGCGACAGGCAGGCGGGCAATTCATCGTGGAAGCCGGTCATCACCTGATGCCCGACCAGGACCATTTCGACCCCGGCGGCGATGGCGGCATCGAAGGGGACGCGTTCACAGGCGCGGAATTCCTCCCCGTTGATCGCGCAGACGGCCGGCCCCTGATGCGGATCGAGGCGGACGCGTCCGCTGCCGGGAAAATGCTTCGCGCAGGCGCTGACACCCGCCGATTGAACCGCCGGAATGACCGCCGCGGCCATCTGCGCGACACGGTGCGGGTCATCGGAGACGGTGCGCGAGTTGAGCCAGCCGGCGTCGCGATGACCGACATCCACCACCGGGGCCAGCAGCGTGTCGATCCCCAGCGCGGCCAGCCGCCGGGCCACTTCCGCGTAGGCCGCCGCCAAGTCCGCATACGCGGCGCCCTCATAGGCGCGCAGGTCGCGCATGGACGCCTCGGCGTCGGGCAGACGCCGGACTCGTCCCCCTTCCTCATCGATCATCACCCGGAGACGGCGCGGTGACACGGTGCGCAGGTAGTCGATGGACTGACGCAGAAGGGCCTCATCGACGCAGTTGTCCCGGAAGAGGACCACCCCGGCCAGCAATCCCTGACGCGCCCAGCCCAGAAGCTCCGCATCCGGCGTCAATCCCTTGTAGGAGAGCACCAGTGGCGACCCGAACGGTGGAGGCGGGGTGCGGCTCACGGACACTATGTAGATGGCGCGGGCGGCGTCGGCAAGGACGGATTTGCGGCGACAATCAGGCGGCGCAGACCAGGTTTTTGCCGCCACCCTTGGCGCGGTAGAGGGCCTGATCAACCGACTCGACCAGATCGTCTTCGGGACGGCCGTTGTCGGGGAAGCAGGAGATACCGACCGAAACGGTCAGCGGGATGGAGCGCCCGGTTGAATCCGGACCAAATTCGGAGGTCTCCACCTTGCGGCGGATGCGTTCGCCGATGCGATGGGCCTCGTCGGTGGCGGTCTGCGGCAAAATGACGATGAACTCCTCGCCGCCGTAACGAGCGACCACGTCGACATCGCGCACGCAGGCGGTGATCACGTGCGACAACTGCCGCAGGACGACGTTGCCGATCTGGTGGCCGAATCGGTCGTTGAGCCCCTTGAACCAGTCGATGTCGACCATGATCAGCGACAGCGGGGTGCTGTAACGCGCGGCGCGGCGCTGTTCGTCTTCCAGCCGCGTGCGGAAATAGCGGTAGTTGTACACCCCGGTGAGTTCGTCGATGATGGTCAGTTTCTCCATCTGCTGGTGGAGATCGGCGTTGACCAGCGCCATGGCGGCGGAGGCGGCCAGCACCGAGAGCACCTCTTCATCGTTCTGGCTGAAGGCGCCGGGGTGCGGCGACTCGCAATTGAGCAGCCCCACCGGCTTGCCTTCGCAGACCATGGGCACCGTCAGTTGCGACCGTCCGACCAGGCCATCGATCACGGCGCGTCCGAGGTGGCGGTCGGCGACGCGCACGGTCTCCCCATGGAGGATCACGCGCCGGAAGATGTCGTTGGGCTCCACCGGAAACGGACGTTCGAGCCGCTCGGTCGACTGTCCTTCGAGACGCCCCTTCAGCCACAACTTGGCGTTGAGCGGATCCCACGTGTAGACCTCGCAGACCGGATAGCGCAGGACCTGGCGGGCGATCGTGAGAATGCGGTCGATGACATTGTCGACCGGCACCAGTTCGGCCAGCGAGCGCGAGCTCTCATAGATCGTCTGCAACTGCGAGCGCGATCGCTCCAATTCCGAGGTGCGCTCGTTCAACTTGTCCATCGCGTTGAGCAACCGTTGTGAGAACATCCCAATGATGCCGTTGGCCACACCCATAACCGCGGTAAACATCCACATCATCACCATGCGGAAAATGAGATCGGGCAGCGCCGACACGCCATCGACCAGCAGGCAGGGCACGGCATAAAGCGCGGTCACCGCCGCCGCCGCCGTCAGTCCCAAACGCAGCCCCTTCTGGTAGCCGACGTAGGGCACCAGAACGTAGAACAGCACGAAGAAATCGCTCGCGATACCGCCGGTCAGATAGATGAGCGCGGTCACCGCCAGCAAATCGACGGCATAGATGCCCCAGAACCAGGAGTCAAAGCGCAACCGCCGCCACTTCACCAGGAGCGCGGGGACCAACGTCAGGATGCCGTAGAGCCCGGCGATCAACCACCATCGCAGTTCGCCTACCAACGGCGGCGTCGACACCATCATGTGATAGACAATCCCGAGAAAGGCAAGGGAGCGCACCGCCCAATACAGTGGCTCCACCGTCGGGAGGATGGACAGATATGGCGAATCGGATGTTCGCATCGGCTACAACAACACCGCGCCACCTTACCGCTAAGTGACGCGCTGTTAAGTCTTTATATCGGAAGCGCATCGGGAAACTGGAGCGGGCGGGCATTCGGGGGGCGATTCTAATCGTCATGCCCCGGCCAAACTGACGAAATGTGGCTTGGCAAGGCGGGGGCGGGCAGTTAGGTTTGACATTCGCGCAACCGGAATGTGCGGGGGCCGTAGAACCTAATGTGTTACTCGACAAGGGGTTTGGCCCCCTAGCCGCGGGGAGGTGGGCAACCATGAACAGGCGTGATTCTCTGGCTTTGGTCCTGGCCGTGCTCTCGACACTGGTTCTGGGACTGCGCATGGCGGAGGCCACGGAATTTCGCACCGGCTCGGTGGTCAGCGTGCGCGATGCCGAGATTCTCGATGATGTGATCGCCGGCGGCGATGACATCAGTTTCGAGGGGCACATCCTCGGCGACGTGATCGCCGCCGGCCGTTCGGTCACACTCGGCGACTCAGCCGTGGTGGACAATTCCTTCATGGCCTTCGCGCAAAAAGTCGACGTCAACGGCGGCGTGATCAACTCGGCGCGTGTCTTCGCCCAGGACTTCACCCTGCGCGGCCACATCGAAGGCAATGTGATGGGCTTCTGTCAGTCGCTTCTGATCGACACGCACGCCTGGGTGGAGAAGGATGTCAGTTTCGGCTGCGCGCAGATCATCGTGCGCGGACGGGTCGGCGGCAATCTCTCCGGCGGCGCGAACAATGTCACGATCTCGGGGCAGATCGACGGCGACGCGCGGGTCGAAGGCGAAAACATCGTGGTCTTGCAGGGCGCCATCATCGGCGGCAAACTGCGCTACGCCTCCGACCGCGAGATCAAAATAGAGGACGGGGCCCAGATCCTGGGCGGCGTCGAAAAGATCTCCGAGGAAGAAGGCCAAGAGGACGAGGAGGGCTACACCCTCGGCAGTTTCTTCTGGGATGCCTGGTGGTATCTCGGATCGCTGGTCATCGGGGCGGTCCTGATCGCGCTCTGGCGCCGGTTCATGCTCGACGTTTCCGGCTCGATCACCGGCTCGGCGCTCAAGACGCTGGGCATCGGCGTGCTGTTTTTGATCTGCCTGCCGATTGCCGCGGTGGCGGTGGCGTTGACGTTGATCGGCGTGCCGGTGGCGATCATGATCGCGCTGGCTTGGGCGCTTCTGCTGTATCTGTCCGATGTCATCGTCGGTCTGGCGCTGGGCGACTGGCTGCTGGCGCGTCTGCGCAAGGGCCCCGCGCCGCGGCCCTACATGGCCCTGGCCATCGGGCTGTTCCTGGTCACCATCCTCGGCGAGCTGCCCTACGTCGGCAGTCTGCTGAACTTACTGATGGCGGCGCTGGCGATGGGGGGATTTTTCCTGGTGGCCAACAGCCGGCGCGCGACGACGTGACGGGCATGCCAGACAACGCGCGCGACATTCTTCACGACCGCGTCGCAGACGGGATTACAGCCAGGATGTCATGCCGAGCGCAGCGAAGCATCTGCCTTCTTGACCGGCGAAAAAGCAGACCCTTCGCTTCGCTCAGGATGACAGGACCGGGTCCAGGTTGGTCTCAGATCCGCCCCGTCCAGCGTTCGCTGACATGCGCGGCTACGGCGCCGGGTCCAGCGTGATGGTGGTGACCGGGCCGAACTTGTCCAGCGGCGCATCGAAGGCCGCGATCTTGCCGACCGCCACGACCACATAACGCGTCGGATCCAGGTACTTGCGCGCCGCCGCCTCGACATCCGCCCGGGTGACGGCGCGAATGCTCTCGAGGTTGCGCTTCAGTTGATCCGGCGGGAAACCGTGGAACTCCAGCCAGGCGTAGTTTTCCACCACATCGACCGGCGTATCGTAGTTGAAGACATCGGAGTTGATGATCGATTCCTTCGCGGTGATCAACTCCTCCTCACGGATGCCGTTGTCGCGCAAATCGGAAATCACCCATTGCATCAGCGCCAGCGTCTTGGTGGTGGTCTCCGATTTGGTCTCGCAGGCGGCGACAAACAGGCCGGCTTTGTCCGATGTGCCAAACGCCGTCCCGACCGAGTACGCCCAGCCGGAATCGGAACGCACCTTGCCCATCATGCGCGAAGTGAACCCGCCGCCGCCGAGGATATGATTGAGCACCCGCAGGGCGTGGCGGTCGGGATTGTGGCGGTCGATGCCCAGGTGGCCGAAGCGCAGATTGGTCTGGCTGATGTCCTTGTCGATCTGATAGACGCCCGGTTGCGGCGGCGCCGGGTCCGGAATCACCGGGAGAGTTCTCTCTCCGCGCGGCCAGCCGCGGAAGGCCTTCTCCAGACGGCCCTTCAGGACGGCGGCGTCCAGATCGCCGGAAAGCGCCAGGATGCAGCGGTTGGGATGGAAGTACGATCGGTAAAAATCCATGACGTCCTGACGCGTGATGGCGGAGACGGTCTTCTCCGACGGGCTGCGCCCATAGGGATGATCGCCGTAGACCAGCCGTGCATACTCGCGCCGCGAGATTCGTCCGGGGGAATCATTCTGCCGGCGGATGTCTTCCAGCGTGTTGTCGATCGCCAGCTGCAGACGCGACGGCTCGAAGGCGGGATTGATCAGAAGATCGGACAGCAGCGACAGCGCGGTTTCAAAGTCGCGCGAGAGGCATTGCATCGAGAACTCGCCCGATTCCATCTCGATGGAACCACTCCACTGGATGCCGCGAAACTCCAGCTCCTCATCGACCTGATCGGGGGTGCGTGACGTGGTGCCGCCGGTGACCAGCGCTTCGCCGGTGATGGCGGCCAGCCCGGTCTTGTCGGCGGGCACATAGGCCTCCCCGGCATGAAGCAGGACGCTGATTGTCACGACCGGAAGTTGACGGTCGGGGAGGAAGTACACCACCATGCCGTTGGGCAGTTCAAACCGCTCCGGCATCGGCGGATCAAAGGTGATCTCGTTGAACTTCCACTTCGCATAGGGATTCTGTGCGCCGGCCGGGGCGGCCAGGCAGAGCATCAACGCCCATGCGGCCACGCCGCATGCGATGGTCCGGAGATGCCGGTTCATTGTCCCTCCCCTTCCCCATTGGCGGCGGCCTGATCGTCGGAAAGCGGGACCAGCGTGGCGACGGTGCGATTGTCGGCGGTGAAGGTGCGTCGCGCCACCCGCATGATGTCCTCGGCGGTGACCCGCGCCAGACGGTCGCGGATGGTGAGCAGGTAACGCCAATCGCCGGCCCGGGCCTCGTACTCGGCCAGTTGATTGGCCAGGCCAAGGTTGGAATACAGCGACCAGATGAAATCCGACTCGATGCGGTTTTTGATCTTTTCCAGCTCGCGCGGGTCGGCCGGTGTGCCGGCCACTTTCTCCAGCTCGGCGTAGAGAGCCGCCTCGCACTCGGCGGTGGTGTGCGGCGAGCGCGGTTCGACATCGACGACAAAGACATTGGGGTCGAGGTCGCCCGACTGCGAGCCGGGGAATTCGTAGGTCGAGACGTTGGTCGCCAACTGCTGATCGATCACCAGCGACTTGTACAACCGCGAGGTGCGTCCGTCGGAGAGCAGACGGTGCAGCACGCGGTAGACGATGTCGTCCGGATCATCGAAGGCGGTCTTGTGATAGGCGACCGACAGGTACGGCTCGGCGTCAAACTTCTGAATGACGCGGCGTTCGCCTTGCTGCTCCGGCTCGACGGTGACCACCGGGTCGGGATCGGGCTGGCGCGGAATCTTACCGAAAGCGGCCTCGGCGCGGGTGAAGACCTCCTCGGCCTTCACGTCGCCGACAATCGCCAGCACCATGCGGTTGGGGGCGTAGTAACGCTTGTAGAAATCGACGAGTTTGGGGCGGGTCAGCTGGGCCACCTCGGATGTCCACTCCCAGAAGATCTGATAGGGATGCGCGATGAAGGCGGTGCCGATCAATTGCTCGAACAGTTTGGCCACGCCCTCGTTGTCGACCTTCAGGCGCCGCTCCTCAATGACGACATCGCGCTCGGCGTAGAACTCGCGCAGGACGGGGTTGGTCATGCGGTCGGCCTCGACCGTCAGGTACAAGCCCAGCCGATTGGCCGGCAGATTGACGAAGTAGGTGGTGCCATCGTAGCCGGTCCCGGCGTTGAATCCCGAGGCGCCGTTGCGGGAGTACAGCTGCTCATAGGCGTTCTTCTCGACCAGCGCATCGAGCATGGTCTTGACCGACTCCAGCTCGGCGTGGAGCTTTTCGATCGTGGCGCCGTTGTCGGGCGCATCGGTGATGCCGATCGCGCGCTGGAAGGCGTAGAGCTGCGCCTTGCGCTCTTCAGCGGCGATGGCGGCGCGGATCGAGTCCTCGCGAACCAGAAGCGGCGCCTCGCGGGCGTAGTCGCGCGTGCCGAGGGTTGTGGTCCCCTTGAAGAGCATGTGCTCCAGCAGGTGGGCAGCGCCGATCATCCCCGGCCACTCGTTGGCCGAGCCGACTTTGTAATGGATGTAGGTCGCCATCACCGGGGCGTTGTGGCGTTCGACCACAAGCACGGTCATCCCGTTGGCGAGGACCCGTTTCTTGACATCCAGCGCGACCTCGTCGGCCGCGGAGGCCAGGCCGGCCGCGCACAGCACAGCCGCCAGCGCCGCGACGGTCAGTCGCCGGGCGGGTGAGTTCATGAAACCTCCATGATTCGGAATGTGTCCAGCGAAAGGAGCATCCGTCTGAGACGATGGCGGCGGCGGGAAAGTTGCGCCGCCCCCCATCCGCGCGCGCGGCATCGACCGTGCCACCCTAAGGCTGCACACCGACGGCGCCGTGGCACTTCTTGTATTTTTTGCCGGAGCCGCACGGGCAGGGGTCGTTACGGCCGACCTTCTGCTCGACTTTGACCGGTTGCTTCTTGCCGGCGGTGCGGGCCTCCTCCGGATTGCCCGCGTAGCCCATCGCCGAGGCCTCTTCATGGACCGCCTGCAAACGGCGCGTGTCGACCGCCGGCGCCACCGGCGGCGGCGGGGCGATCTGCAGCCGGAAGATCATCTCCACCGATTCCTTGTCGATGGTGTCCAACAGCGCGCTGAAGAGCGCGAAGGCCTCTTTCTTGTATTCGATCAGTGGGTCGCGCTGGCCGTAGGCGCGCAGATTGATCCCGGTCTTCAGCTGATCCATCTCGTAGAGATGCTCTTTCCAGCGCTCGTCGATGACGCGCAGGATGGCGAAGCGCTCCAGTTGGCGCATGATCGCCGGCGTGAGCGCGGTCTCCTTGTTCTCGTAGACCGCCAGCACGCCCTTCTGCACAAACTCGACCAGGCCGCGGTAGTTCAACTCGCGCACATGGGGGTCGTCGAAGTTGATGTCCAGCAGGCAGGTTTTCATCAAGTCGAGACGCAACCCGCCGGTGTCCCACATTTCGGGGTTGGTCGGGTCGGGGCAGTAGCGTTCGACCATCTTCTCGGCGATCTGCTCCATCAGGCCGACCACTTCCTCGCGCAGGTCATCGTGCTCGAGAATCTGGGCGCGACGGGAGTAGATCACCTCGCGCTGCTGGTTCATGACGTTGTCATATTCCAGGAGGTGCTTGCGGATGGAGAAGTTCTGCGCTTCGACGCGTTTCTGGGCGCGCTCGATCGCGCGGGTCACCATCGGGTGCTCGATCACTTCGCCTTCCTGCACGCCGAGCTTGTCCATGATGGTGGCGATGCGTTCGGAGCCGAACAGACGCATCAGGTCGTCTTCCAGCGAGAGATAAAAGCGCGATGATCCCGGATCGCCCTGCCGCCCGGCGCGTCCGCGCAACTGGCGGTCGATGCGTCGCGCCTCGTGGCGTTCGGTGCCCATGATGTGCAGACCGCCGAGCTCGGCCACCCCCGGCCCGAGCTTGATGTCGGTGCCGCGGCCGGCCATGTTGGTGGCGATGGTGACATGCCCGCGTTCGCCGGCGTGCGCGACGATTTCCGCCTCCTGCTGGTGGTACTTGGCGTTGAGGACCGCGTGCGGAACCCCCATCCGCTTGAGCATGCGCGAGAGCGTCTCGGACACTTCGACCGACACCGTGCCGACCAGCACCGGCTGGCCGGAATTGTGGAGCCGCGCCAGCTCTTCCACGATCGCGTTGTATTTTTCCCGCCGGGTGCGAAAGATCACGTCGTCATAATCGATGCGCCGGACGGGGACGTTCGTCGGGATGCTGGTGACATCGAGTTTGTAGATCTCGTAGAATTCCGCCGCCTCGGTCACGGCCGTGCCGGTCATGCCCGCGAGTTTCTTGTAGAGACGGAAGTAGTTCTGCAGGGTTATCGTCGCCAAAGTCTGGGTCTCGTCCTCGATTTTGACCTTTTCCTTGGCCTCGATCGCCTGGTGGAGCCCGTCGGCGTAACGCCGGCCCGGCATCATGCGCCCGGTGAACTCGTCAACGATGACGATCTTCCCCTCATGGATGACATACTCAACGTCCTTCTCATACAGCGAGTAGGCCTTGAGCAACTGCGAGACGACGTGCACGCGCTCGGAGCGCTCGGCGTGCGTCTTGTAGAGTTCGTTTTTCGCCTTGGCCTTCTCAATATCGCTTAAGTCCTCGCGTTCGTCGATTTCCGCCACGCCCTCGCCGATGTCGGGAATCTCGAAGAGCTTCTGCTCTTCCGGGCGCAGGAAGTTGAGTCCGGTGTCGGTCAGATCGATGGTCTGATCCTTCTCGTCGATGGCAAAGAGAAGCATCTCGTCGATCTCGCCCATCTTCTTGTCGCGCTGGAAGTCCAGCTCGACCCGTCCGATGGCCCTCTTGACCCCGGTCTCCTTGAGGAACTTCAGGAAGCGCTTGTTCTTCGGCGCGCCGCGCTTGACCGCCAGCAGTTTGATGCCGGCGTCGTATTCGTTGCCCGCTTCGAAGAGCTTGATCCCTTCGTCGACCAACCGGTTGGTGATCTCGGTCTGGCGGCGGATCAGGCGTTCGACCAGTTCACGCATCTCGATGAACGCGGTGTTGTCGGTGCGTCCGGTCGGCCCGGCGATGATGAGCGGGGTGCGGGCCTCGTCGATCAGGACCGAGTCGACCTCGTCGACGATGGCGTAGTGGAAGTTGCGGTGCACACGGTCTTCCTTGCGCACCGCCATGTTGTCGCGCAGGTAGTCGAAGCCGAATTCGTTGTTGGTGCCGTAGGTGATATCCGCCGCATAGGCGGCGCGCTTCTGCTCGGGCTCCATCTGCGGCACGTTGACGCCCACCGTCAGCCCGAGGAAGCCGTAGATCTCCTGGAACTCGTAGGCCTCGGTGTCGGCGGTGCCGGTCATGCCGGCGAGCTTGCGGTACAGGCGGAAATAGTTCTGGAAGGTGATCGAGGCGAGCGTCTGGTTCTCGGGCTGGATCGGGACGTTTTCCTTCGCCTCGACCGCCTGGTGCAGACCGTCGGACCAGCGCCGGCCGTGCATCAGGCGCCCGGTGAACTCGTCCACGATGATCACTTCGCCGTCCTGCACCACGTAGTGCTGGTCGCGGTGAAACAGGTGGTGCGCGCGCAGCGCCGCGTACAGATGGTGCACCAGGTTGATGTACGCCGGCTCGTACAGGCTCGCGCCCTCGGGCAGCAGGCCGATGCGCGTGAGGATCTCCTCGACCTTCTGGTGTCCGGCCTCCGAGAGGATGATCTGGTGGTTCTTCTCGTCCACCCAGAAATCGCCGGGCGGCTCGGGTCCGTCGGGCTTCTTCTCCTCCTTCTGCCGCACGAGCAGCGGCGCCACTTCGTTCATGCGGTAGTAGATCTCGGTCCGGTCCTCGGCCTGGCCGGAGATGATGAGCGGGGTGCGCGCCTCGTCGATCAGGATCGAGTCCACCTCGTCCACGATGGCGTAGTGCAGGCCCCTCTGGTAGCGGTCCTCGACGTGCATCGCCATGTTGTCGCGCAGGTAGTCGAACCCGAACTCGTTGTTCGTGCCGTAGGTGATGTCGGCGGCGTAGGCGGCGCGCTTCTCCGCCGGATCCATGTCGGGGACGTTGACGCCGACGGTGAGCCCGAGGAAGCGGTAGAGCTTGCCCATCCACTCGGCGTCGCGCTTGGCGAGGTAGTCGTTGACCGTGACGATGTGCACGCCGCGCCCGGTGAGCGCGTTGAGATAGGCCGGCAGCGTCGCGACCAGCGTCTTGCCCTCGCCGGTCTTCATCTCGGCGATCTTGCCGTAGTGCAGCACCATGCCGCCCAGGAGCTGCACGTCGAAATGCCGCATGCGCAGCGTCCTCTTGCCCGCCTCGCGCACGACGGCGAACGCCTCGGGCAGCAGCTCCTCGAGCGCCTCGCGCTCGGCCTCGAGGCGGTTCTCCTCCGGGGCCGCGGCCACCTTGAGCGCGATGCGCGCCTTGAACTCCGCGGTCTTGGCGCGCAGCGCCTCGTCGTCCAGGCGCGCGACCTCGGGTTCGAGCGCGTTGATGCGCGCGACGGTGCGCGAATACTGCTTGAGCAGCCGCTCGTTGCGGCTGCCGAAGATCTTGGTGAGGACGTTGAGCATCAACCGGCGGCGGAAATCGGGGGCCGAAGGCGTGAACGCCCCGGATGAAAACGTCTCATGTTAGCACGGCGGGGCGCGCCGCCCCGCCGCGCGGCGAGCGCCGGCTATCTGCGGTTCGCGGCGAGCGCCGGCGGGTTCTGCGCCATCAGGAAGCGCGCCGGGTTCTGCGGCGTGCCGCGAAAGCGCACCTCGAAGTGCAGGTGCGGCCCGGTCGAGCGGCCGGTGTTG
This sequence comes from Burkholderiales bacterium, assembly GCA_035560005.1. NCBI lineage: Bacteria > Pseudomonadati > Pseudomonadota > Betaproteobacteria > Burkholderiales > Burkholderiales bacterium. The sequence continues at coordinate 22,122 of DATMAN010000007.1, forward strand.
CCGCTCGCGGCGATGCGCCGGCCGCGCTGCACGATGTCGCCTTCCTTGACCGCGATCCGCGACAGGTGCGCGTAGCGCGTGACCAGCTCATTGCCGTGGTCAATGTCCACCATCAGACCGTACTGCGGGTGAAACCCGGCGAACTGCACCACGCCGCCGGCGGCCGCCACCACCGGGGTGCCGACGTCGGTAATGAAGTCAATGCCCTCGTGCATCGCCTGCTGGCCGGTGAACGGGTCAATGCGCCAGCCGAAGCCCGAAGCATTGAAGGGCGCATTCACCGGCAGCATCGTCGGCAGCGCCTTTTTCTTCACCGTCTGCTCGAAGAGCTGCGCCTCCAGCAGCCCGAGCATGTCGGACCGGCTTTCCACTTGGCGCGCGAGGGAGGCCACCTTGTCGCTGAGCTGCCCGAGCGTGAGATCCTGCGGCGGGATGACGGTGGACTGCGCCCCGCCCATGCCCGGCGACTCGGAAAAGCGGAACTCCTGCGGCCGGATGCCGGCGAGGGCCGAAACCCGCTCGCCGAGCGCGTCCAGGCGCGCGAGCTGCGCCTGCATCTCGCCGATCCTGACCGCCATCGCGTTCAGGTTCTGCTGCACGAACTCGCGCGAGCGCTCGGCCTCGCCGCGCACCGCCGCGAGCACCAGCTCGTGGACCAGCGGGATGCGGATTTCCGTCGCGAGGCGCAGCGTCAGCCAGTACAGGCCGGCCGTGAGCACCGCGAGCACGAGCAGGGCGGCGCCGGCCGAGGCGAGCACATGGCGGGCCGAGAAGGTCAGTGTCCGCGCCTTGGCGAGGCGGTTCGAGATCAAGATAATCTGCACGTAGCCTCCTCACGTTATCTGCGTGCACCCTTCCAGAATCGGCCGGCTGCTGGAATCCGATCCCGGATTGCAGCCGGTGGTGGCCAAGGCGCTCGAAATCGGCGCTGCGGCCCGACTCTGTTCTTCTTTCTTGCCGTCCGATCTCGCCCGCAGGGTCCGGGCGGCGAACCTGAAGGACGGTCAGCTTGTGGTGCTCGCCGCCACTCCGGCGGCGGCGGCCAAGCTCAGGCTCCTCTCCGAGGGCCTTTGCAAATTCCTGTCAAGCGAAGGCGTGAAGGTTAAAGGACTTTCCGTGAGGGTGCAACCCGAGGCGCTGGCGGCCGAACCCGCGCCCTCCGCTCCGCGAAGGCTCGGCGCGCGGGCGCTTGATGCGCTGCATCACCTGTACGAAACGATGCCCGAGTCACCCGCCCGCCGGGCGCTCAAAAACCTTCTCGATCATCAGCTTAGGCGGGCGCCTGGCGCAGCAGCCCGATCGCGCCGGCCGGCGCCTCCTCGGCGCGCTCGAAAGTGACCGGCTCCAGCGCGTCGCGCTCGGCCAGCAGCGCGAGCAGCAGCCGGTTGTTGAGCGCGTGCCCGGACTTGTAGGCGCTGAAGGCGCCAAGCAGCGGCCCGCCGAGCAGGTACAGATCGCCGATCGCATCGAGCACCTTGTGGCGGATGAACTCGTCGGCGAAGCGCAGGCCGTCGGCATTGAGCACCCGGTATTCGTCGAGCACCACGGCGTTCTCCAGCCCGCCCCCGAGCGCGAGGCCCGACTCGCGCAGGTCCTCGACGTCCTGCATGAAGCCGTAGGTGCGCGCGCGCGCCACCTCGCGCAGATAGGACGTTTCGGCGAAATCCACGGTGAGCGAGGTGCGCGAGCGCGCGATCACCGGGTGCGCGTAGGCGATCGAGAACGTCAGGCGAAAGCCCTCGTAGGGCTCCAGCGCCGCCCAGCGGTCGCCGTCGCGCACTTCGACGCGCTTTTTCACTCTCAGGAAACGCTTCGGCGCGTTCTGCTCCTCGAGCCCCGCCTGCTGGATGAGCAGGGCGAAAGGCGCGGCGCTGCCGTCCATGATGGGCACCTCGGGGCCGTCCAGGTCCACGTAGGCGTTGTCCACGCCCGTTCCGGCGAGCGCCGACATCAGGTGCTCGACGGTATAGACCCGCACCTCGCCCTCGACCAGGCACGAGCACAGCCGCGTCTCGCCGACCGCATCGGCGCGGGCGCGGATCGCGACCGGCGCGGCGAGGTCCACGCGGCGAAAGACGATGCCGGTGCCGGGCTGCGCCGGCCGCAGCACCATCGTCACTTTCTTTCCGGTGTGGAGCCCGACGCCGGTGGCGCGCGCGAGCGACTTGAGCGTCCGCTGCCTGAGCATGAACGGCCGATTCTAGCAAGCGCCCCCGGGCAAGGTCGGGGGCGCCCGCCTCGATGCGCGCGCAGCCGCGAGCGTGCGCGGCGACTTCAATCGGCCTGCTTTCTCAGGAACGCGGGGATGTCGTACTTGTCGAGCCCGCTCGCGGCAAGCGCCTCCACCTGCGCCGCGCGGTCGCGCCGCCGGATCACGGCCGGGATCTCGGCGAGCGTTCCATAGTCCGGCGCGGCCGGATTCGCCATCGGCTGGTTGTCGGTGCCGGTCTTGTGCGACACGACCAGCTGGGGCTTCGTGGCGCGCGCAAGCCCCGGTTTGCCGAGGCCGGTGGCGATCACGGTGACGCGCAGCTCGTCGCCGAGCGAGTCGTCGTACACCCCGCCGTGGATGATGGTCGCGTCCTCGGCGGCGAACGTGCGGATCGCGTTCATCACCTCCCTCGTCTCGCGCAGCTTCAGGCTCGCGCGCGAGGCGGTGATGTTGACGAGCACGCCGCGCGCGCCGGAGAGGTTGACCCCGTCGAGCAGCGGGCAGGCGATCGCGGCCTCGGCGGCGATGCGGGCGCGGTCAATGCCCGATGCCGCCGCCGAACCCATCATCGCCATGCCCTGCTCCGACATCACGGTGCGCACGTCCTGGAAGTCCACGTTGACCACGCCGTCGCGGTGGATGATGTCCACGATGCCGGAGACGGCGTTGCACAGCACGTCGTCGGCGGCCTCGAACGCCTGCGCCTGCGTCACGTCCTCGCCGAGCACCTCCTCCAGCTTGTCGTTGAGGATGACGATGAGCGAATCCACGTGCGGGGCGATTTCCTCGATGCCCGCCTCGGCGATCTTCATGCGCTTGGAACCTTCCCAGGCGAACGGTTTGGTCACCACCGCGACCGTGAGCACGCCGAGCGAACGGGCGATCTCGGCGATCACCGGCGCCGCTCCGGTGCCGGTGCCCCCGCCCATGCCGGCGGTGATGAACACCATGTGCGCACCCTGCAGCGCCTCCTCCAGCCGCTCGCGCTCGGCGAGCGCGACCGCGCGCGCCTCCTCGGGCCGCGCGCCCGCGCCGAGGCCGCTCGTGCCGAGCTGGATCTGGTGCTTCGCCTTGTTGCGCGCGAGCACCTGCGCGTCGGTGTTGATGGCGATGAATTCCACCTGGCCGATGCCTTTCTCGATCATGTGGTCCACCGCGTTGCCGCCGGCGCCGCCGACGCCGATGACGCGGATCACCGGGCCCGCCGGAGTGTCATTGTGCAGTTCGAACATGGTCATACGCCTCCTTGCCTTGGTTGTTGACTGCGTGGTTGGAAACAAGCGACATCAGAAATTCCTCTGGAACCATTCGCGCATGCGCCCGAGCGCGGCGCGCACCGAGCCCGCCTGGCGGGCGAGGCGCCCCTGGCGCAGGCGCGCGGCGCCCTCCATCACCAGGCCCATCGCGGTGGCGTAGCGGGGGGTGCGCACCACCTCGGCGAGCGCGCCGGCGTAGCGCGGCACGCCGACGCGCACCGGCATGTGGAAGATCTCCTCGCCCAGCTCGACCATGCCGCGCATGAGGGCGCTGCCGCCGGTGAGCACGACGCCGGAGGACAGCAGCTCCTCGTGGCCGGACTCGCGCAGCTTCTGCTGCACGAGCGAATACAGCTCCTCGACGCGGGGCTCGATCACCTCGGCGAGCGTCTGGCGCGACATCATGCGCGGCTCGCGCTCGCCGATGCCCGGCACCTCGATCATCTCGTCGGCCTCGGCGAGCGCGCGCAGCGCGACGCCGTGGCGCACCTTGATCGCCTCGGCCTCCGCCGTCGGCGTCCTGAGCGCCATCGCGATGTCGTTGGTGATCTGGTCGCCGGCGATCGGGATCACCGCGGTGTGGCGGATCGCGCCGCGGGTGAAGACGGCGAGGTCGGTGGTGCCGCCGCCGATGTCCACCAGCGCGACGCCGAGCTCCATCTCGTCCTCGGAGAGCACCGCGCGCGCCGCGGCGAGCGGCTGCAGGATCAGATCCTCGACTTCCAGCCCGCAGCGGCGCACGCACTTGACGATGTTCTGCGCCGCCGAGACCGCGCCGGTGACGATGTGCGCCCTCACCTCCAGCCGCACGCCGGACATGCCGACGGGCTCGCGCACGTCCTCCTGCCCGTCAATGATGAATTCCTGGCGCAGCACGTGCAGGATCTGCTGGTCGTTCGGGATGTTGACCGCGCGCGCGGTGTCCACCGCGCGCTCGACGTCAAGGGCGCTCACCTCGCGGTCCTTCACCGCGACCATGCCGGTCGAGTTGAAGCTGCGGATGTGGCTGCCGCAGATCCCGGTCCAGGCCGAGGTGATCTTGCAGTCAGCCATCAGCTCGGCTTCCTCGAGCGCCTTCTGGATCGCCGCGACGGTGGCCTCGATGTTCACCACCACGCCCTTTTTCAGACCCCGCGACTCGTGGCTGCCCATTCCGAGCACGCCGAGGGCGCCGTCGGCGCCCAGCTCGGCGACCAGCGCCGCCACCTTCGAGGTGCCGATGTCCAGTCCGACGACCAAGTTGCGGTTTTCCTTCGGCACGGCCTAACTCCTCCACTCCGGCACCCGCAGCGCGAAGCCGTTCGGGTACCTCAGATCCACGACTCTCGGTTCGCGCGGCTCGGCCTGCGCGAGCCGTCCCAACGTCGCCGGATACGCGGCGACGAAGCGCTCCAGGCGCCGCTCGACCGGTTCGCCGCGGTCGCGCCCGAGCTCCAGCTGCAGACCGCCGCCGGTGCGCAACTGCCAGGCATGGCGCTGCGTCAGGATCACGCGCTCGGGCGCCTCGCCAAGCGGTCGCAGGATTTCCGCGAAGCGCAAGTAGCGACGCACCACCTCGGCCTCGGTGCCGGGGGGGCCGGCGAGCAGCGGCAGCCGCGCCGCCTGCTCGGCGCCGAGGCGCCCGGGGAAAAGCTCGCCGCGCGCGCTGATCAGACCCTGTTCGCCCCAGCGCGCGAGCGCCACGTGTTCCTCCAGCTTCGCCTCGACGCGGTCGGGCCAGGCGCGGCGCAGCTCGACGCGCCGCACCCACGGCAGTCGCTCCAGCCGCGCGCGCAGCTCGGCGAGATCGGCGGCGAAGAAGTTGCCGCCGAATCCGGCCGCCGCGCGCTCGATCTCGGCCCGCGTCGTGTGCGCGAGGGTTCCCGTGACGTGCAGCTCGCGCAGCGGAAAGAGCGGCGAGCGCGCCAATGCATGCAGCGCCGCGTAGCCGAGGATCGCGGCGGCGAGCGCCGCGGCGAGCGCGGCGGCGAGGTTCAGCAGCCGCGGGTTATCCCACATGGGCGAGCTCCAGGATGCGCAGACACAGGTCCTCGTAGGAAAGTCCCGCGGCGCGCGCCGCCATCGGCACCAGGCTATGCCCGGTCATGCCCGGCGCGGTGTTCACTTCGAGCAGCCAGGGCTCGCCGCGCGAATCGAGCATCAGGTCCACGCGCCCCCAGCCCGAGCCGCCGATGACGCGGAAGGCTTCGAGGGCGAGCGCGCGCAGCGCCGCTTCCTTCGCCGCCGGCAGGCCGCAGGGGCAGTGGTATTTCGTCTCGTCGGAAAAATACTTGTGCTGGTAGTCGTAGTTGCCCTGCGGCGCCTCGATGCGGATGAGCGGCAGCGCCTCCTCGCCGAGGATCGAGGCGGTGTATTCCGGGCCGTCCACGAACGCCTCGGCGAGCGCGATGTCGCGGTAGGTCTTCGCCGCGAGCGCATATGCCGCCGGCAGCTCCGCGACCGAGCGCACCCGCGTCAGACCGAGCGTCGAGCCTTCATTCGCCGGCTTGACGATGAGGGGCAGCCCCAGATCGCGCGCGACCGCCTCCCAGTCGTCGTTCTCGGCGAGGATCCGAAAGCGCGGCGTGGGCAGCCCCGCGGCGAGCCAGACGAGCTTGGTGCGCCACTTGTCCATGGCGATCGCCGAGCCGAGCACGCCGCTGCCGGTGTACGGGATGCCGAGCACTTCCAGCGCCCCCTGCATGGTGCCGTCCTCGCCGCCGCGGCCGTGCAGGGCGATGAAGCAGCGCGCGTAGCCCTCGCGCTTGAGCTCCGTCACGTCGCGCTCGGCGGGATCGAAGGCATGCGCGTCCACGCCCCTTGCGCGCAGCGCCGCCAGCACGCCGCGCCCGCTCATGAGCGAAATCTCGCGTTCGGCCGAGCGCCCGCCCATCAGCACCGCCACTTTTCCGAAGCGCGCGCTCATGCCGGCTCCCCGACGAGCTGCACCTCGGGCACGAGCTCCACGCCCGTCTTTTCCTTCACCACGCGCTGCACCTCGAGGATCAACCACTCGATGTCGGCGGCGCTCGCCGCGCCTTTGGGGTTGACGATGAAGTTGGCGTGCATCTCGGAGACGCGCGCGGCGCCGCGCGCCAGGCCCTTCAGGCCGCAGGCCTCGATGAGCTTGGCCGCATGCTGCCCCGGCGGGTTGCGGAAGACGCTGCCGGCGTTGGGCAGCGAAAGCGGCTGCGACTTCAGCCGCCGCTCGAGCAGATTGCGGATCGCCTCGCGCGAGTCCTCGCGGTCGCCCGCCGCCAGCTTGAACTTCGCCGCCGCGAACCAGTGATCGGCGCCGATCCTGCCGCCGGATCTGAGCTGGCAGTGCCGGTAGCCCGTCTCGAATTCGCTCTTGTGGCGCCAGCGCAGCGTGCCGTAGCGGTCTATCGTCTGCGCCTCCTCGACGATCTCCCAGGTGTCGCCGCCGTAGCAGCCGGCGTTCATCGCAAGCGCCCCTCCGACGGTGCCGGGAATGCCGGCGAGGAACTCCGCGCCCGAGAGGTTGTTCATCGCCGCGAAGCGCGCGACCTTCGGGCTCGCCACCCCGGCCTCCGCGTAGATCCGGCCGTAGGTGAGCTTCGGGGCTTTCTTCGCCGCGTGCATCAGCACCACGGTGCCGCGCCAGCCGCCCTGGCGCACGAGAAGGTTGGAGCCGAGCCCGACGAAAAGCAGCGGCTCCTCGGGCGGCACGCGCGAGAGGAACTGGGCGAGATCCTCCAGATCGGCCGGCACATAGAGGCGATCGGCGCGGCCGCCGGCGCGCCAGGTGCAGAAGCGCCCCATCGGCTCGTTCTCGCGCAGCTCGCCGCGCAGTCCGGCGAGATCGGCGGCCCGCAGCGCGTTCATGCGAGACTCCCCGCGACCGCGCCGATCGAGCCGGCGCCCATAGTGATGACGACGTCGCCTGCGCGCGCGACGCGCCGGATCGCCTCGGCCATGTCGCCGATGCGCTCGACGAAAACCGGCGCGGCGCCCGCGGCGGCGAGCGCCCCGGCGAGCGAGCGGCCGTCGGCGCCCGCGATCGGCACCTCGCCCGCCGGATACACCTCGGCAAGCAGCAGCGCATCGGCCTGCGCGAGCACGCGCACGAAGTCCTCGAACAGGTCGCGCGTGCGCGTGTAGCGGTGCGGCTGGAACGCGAGCACGATGCGCCGGCCCGGGTAGGCGGCGCGTGCGGCGGCGAGCGTCGCCTCGATCTCCGCCGGGTGGTGCCCGTAGTCGTCCACCAGCGTGAAGGTTCCGGCCCCGGGCCGATCGGGGACGAGCGGCACTTCGCCGTAGCGCTGGAAGCGCCGGCCGACGCCGTTGAAGCCGGCGAGCGCCCGCACCACTGCCTCGTCGGGGATGCGCAGCTCGCCCGCCACCGCGACGGCGGCGAGCGCGTTGAGCACGTTGTGCCGGCCGGGAAGATTGAGCGTCAGCGCGAGCGGCGCGCGGCCGCGGCGCAACACCGTGAAGCGCGAGCGCTCGCCGAGCGCGATGTCCGCCGCGCGCACTGTCGCGTCCTCGCGCGTGCCGTAGGTGACCACCGGGCGCGAGACGAACGGCAGGATCTCGCGCACATGTACGTCGTCCGTGCACAGCACCGCGCTGCCGTAGAACGGCAGGCCGTGCAGGAAGCGGATGAAGGCCTGCTGCAGGCTCGGGAAGTCGTGCCCGTAGGTTTCCATGTGATCGGCGTCAATGTTCGTCACCACCGCGATCACCGGCTGCAGGTGCAGGAACGAGGCATCGGACTCGTCGGCCTCGACGACGATGAAGTCGCCCGCGCCGAGCCGCGCGTGGCTGCCCGCCGCATTGAGCCGCCCGCCGATCACGAAGGTCGGATCCAGGCCTCCTTCGGCGAGCACGCTCGCCACCAGGCTCGTCGTCGTGGTCTTGCCGTGCGTGCCGGCGACGGCCACCCCCTGCTTCAGGCGCAGGAGTTCCGCGAGCATCTGCGCGCGCGGCACCACCGGAATGCGGCGCGCGCGCGCCGCGCTCACCTCCGGGTTGTCCGGCCGCACGGCGCTGGAGACCACCACCACGTCGGCGTCGGCGACCTGCGCGGCGTCGTGGCCGATCCAGACCTTCACCCCGAGTGCGGCGAGCCGCCGCGTCGCCGCGCTCTCGGCGAGATCCGAGCCGCTCACTTCGTAGCCGAGCGTGGCGAGCACCTCGGCGATGCCGCTCATTCCGGCGCCGCCGATGCCGACGAAATGGATGCGGCGGACCTTGTGCTTCATGCCGCGCCTCCCGCCACGAGTGAGGCGCAGCAGTCGGCGACCGCGCGCGCCGCATCCGGCCGCCCGAGCCCCCGGGCGCGCCGCGCCATCTCCATTAGCTGCGGGCGGTCGAGCGAGGCAAGCAGCGAGGCGAGCCGCGCGGGCGACAGTTCGCGCTGCGGCAGGAGGATCGCGGCGCCGCGGTCGGCGAGCCAGCGCGCGTTCGCCGTCTGGTGATCGTCCACCGCGTGCGGAAAGGGCACCAGTACGCTCGCCAGTCCCGCGGCCGAGATCTCGGCGATCGTCATCGCGCCGGCGCGGCAGATGACGAGATCGGCGGCGGCGTAGCGCGCCGCCATGTCGTCAATGAACGCGATCAGTTCCGCCTCGACCCCGGCGGCGGCGTACGCCGCCCGCGTCGCTTCCAGATGCCGCTCGCCGGTCTGATGCACGACCCCGGGCCGCGCGTTGCGCGCAAGGCTTGCGAGCGCCTGCGGCAGGACCTCGTTCAGCGCCTGCGCGCCCTGACTGCCGCCGACCACGAGCAGGCTGAGGGCCCCGCTGCGCGCGCCGTAGCGCGCCTCGGGCGGCGCGAGCGCCGCGATCTCGGCGCGCACCGGGTTGCCCGTCCACTCGGCCTTCGGCAGCGCATCCGGAAAGGCGACCATCGCGCGGTCGGCGAGTCGCGCGAGCACGCGATTGGCGAGCCCGGCGACCGCGTTCTGTTCGTGAATCGCGAGCGGCCGCGCAAGCAGCGAAGCCATCATGCCGCCCGGAAACGCGACGTAGCCGCCCATGCCGAGCACCACGTCGGGGCGGATGCGCAGGATCGCCCGCGCGCTCTGCCAGAAGCCGATGAGGAGGTGCAGCGGCAGAAACAGCGCCGCGGCGAGGCCGCGACCGCGCGCCGCCGCGGCGTGCACCCACGCCATCGGATAGCCGCGCGCGGGCACAAGGCGCGCCTCCATGCCGGAGCGCGCGCCCATCCAGACCACGTTCCAGCCGCGCGCGCGCAACTCGTCGGCCACTGCGAGGCCGGGAAACACATGTCCGCCGGTACCACCGGCCATGATGAGGAGGGTGCGGCTCATGCGGGCAGCCCCCTTTGCAGCTGACGCGCCTCCCAGTCAATGCGGATGAGGAGCGCGATGGCGACGCAGTTCATCGCCAGACCGGTGCCGCCGAAGCTCATGAGCGGAAGCGTCAGCCCCTTGGTCGGCAGCAACCCCATGTTGACGCCCATGTTGATGAGCGCCTGAAAGCCGACGAGGATGCCGATGCCCTGCGCAACCAGCGCCGCGAAGTGCCGCTCGTGCGCGGCCGCGCGGCGCCCGATCGCGAAGGCGCGCAGCACGATCCAGGCGAACAGCGCGATCACCAGCGCCACGCCGGCGAGTCCCAGTTCCTCGGCGATCACCGCCAGCAGGAAGTCGGTATGCGCCTCCGGCAGGTAGTGCAGCTTCTCGACGCTCGCGCCGAGGCCCACGCCGAGCCACTCGCCGCGGCCGAAGGCGATCAGCGCGTGCGAGAGCTGGTAGCCGCGGCCCCACGGATCGGACCAGGGGTCCATGAAACCGAAGATGCGCTGCATGCGGTAGGGCGAGGCGAGCACGAGCGCCGCAAAGCCGAGCGCGAGCATGCCGGCGAGCGCGGCGAAATGGCGCATGCTCATGCCGCCGAGGAAAAGGATGCCGAAGGCCACCGCGGCGATCACCACCAGCGCGCCGAAATCCGGCTCGGCGAGCAGCAGCCAGGCCACCGCGAGCATCACCGCGAGCATCGGCAGCAGCCCGCGCCGGAAGTTCTTCAGCACCGCGTGCTTGCGCACCGTATAGTCGGCGCCGTAGAGCACCACCGCGAGCTTCATCAGCTCGGAGGGTTGCACCGAGCCGATGCCGATGTTGAGCCAACGGCGAGCCCCGTTCACCTCGCGCCCGATGCCGGGCACGAGCACGAGCGCAAGCAACGCGATGCCGGCGAGAAAGAGCCACGGCGCCGCGCGCTGCCAGTGGCGCGAGGGCACGAGGAACACCGCGACCGCCGCGGCGAGGGCGGCGGCGAGATACGCCGCATGCCGCACGAGATACCAGGCGGCGTTGCCGCCGGTATGACGGCCCGCCTCGGCGGTGGCGATCGAGGCCGAGTACACCATCACGAGACCGAGCGCGGCAAGCAGGAGCGCCGCCCAGGCGAGCGAGCGGTCGTATTCCGCGCCGGGGGCGTCGCGGACCCGGCGCAGATCCGCCGGCAGGACGGCGGCCTCAGCCATGGCGGAGCCTTCGCACCGCGTCGGCGAACGCGCGCCCGCGGTGGGCATAGTCGCGGAACATGTCGAAGCTCGCGCACGCGGGCGAGAGCAGCACCGCATCGCCCGGCCGCGCGATCGCCGCCGCGCGCGCGACCGCGTCTTCGAGGGTCGCGCAGCGCT
>DATMAN010000008.1 GCA_035560005.1 Burkholderiales bacterium
ACATTCTGCATCCCTCGGTGCGAGACGCAAACTTCGCCTGGGTGCAGCACAGCAGGGGCAGTGGTCCAGTGAGAACTAGCGAGTTAGAGGGGCGCGCGAGAGTCCTACGATGAACACCCCCTACCACGCGAAGTACTTTGCCTACGAGCTGTCCCGCATCGGCGGGACGGGAGTGGAGCGTCTTTCTCGGTCCCTCTTCGACGCGTGCGTTGATCTGAATCCGCACCAGATCGAGGCGGCCCTCTTCGCGTTTCGATCCCCGATCTCCAAGGGCGTCCTTCTCGCCGACGAAGTCGGCCTCGGGAAGACCATCGAGGCCGGACTGGTCCTCTGCCAGCTCTGGGCCGAACGGCGGCGACGGCTACTTGTCATCTGCCCCGCTTCCATCCGCAAGCAGTGGGCGCTTGAGCTAGCCGAGAAGTTCAACCTTCCGACGGCCATTCTCGACGCGAAGGAGTACCGGGAGCGGCAGGCTCGAGGACTATCCAACCCTTTCGAGGCGGAGGAAATCGTTATCACGTCCATGCACTTTGCCAGTCAACACGCGCCCGACATTCGCCCCATCCAGTGGGACCTGGTGGTCATCGACGAGGCCCACAAGCTGCGCAACGCCTACCGGCAGTCGAACCGCATGGGGCAGAACATACGGTGGGCACTCGAAGACCGGCGCAAGGTGCTTCTGACCGCGACGCCGCTCCAAAACTCCCTGTTGGAGCTCTACGGAATCTCGACCCTCATTGACGACCACCTCTTCGGAGACCTGCCGTCCTTCCGAAGCCAGTTCGTCAATGCGGGCGGAGACCTGGAGGATTTGCGGAATCGGCTTCGCACCTTCTCCATCCGCACCCTCCGGCGGCAGGTCGTGGAGTACATCCAATACACGGAGCGCCGCCTCATCACGCGGCCCTTCAAGCCCACGGAGCAAGAGCACAAGCTGTACGAAGCGGTGTCGGCGTTCCTCCAACGCAAGGACACCTATGCCCTTCCCCATCGTCAAAGGCACCTAACGGCTCTGATCGTGCGCAAGCTCCTTGCCTCTTCGCCGCAGGCAGTCGCGGCCACGCTGGAAGCGATGCGGGATCGGCTGATCGCCATCCGTGACAACCTGCCAGTCCCTGAAGACTTGGCCGAGCGTCTCATCGCGGACGAGGAGATCGAGGATGAGCTGCTGGACGAGCTGATCGACTCGCCTCCTCCGCCTGCCGGTGACGAGGACTCGGAGGAGCAACCGCAGGTTGCCGAATCCGAATCAGCGGAACCCACCATCGACCGCCAGAAGCTCCTCGCGGAAATCGAGGAGCTGAACCGCTACGCCCAGTGGGCGAGAAGCATCGGCATCGACACCAAGACCCGCTCCCTGATCAAAGCCCTCGAGATCGGGTTCGGGAAGATGATGGAGATGGGAGCGGCCCAGAGGGCAGTGATCTTTACGGAATCAAGACGGACGCAGGCGTATCTCAAGGACTTCCTGGAAGGGAACGGCTACGCTGGCCGCGTTCTCACGTTCAATGGGACGAATAAGGAACCGGAAACGACCGCCATCTACGAGCGCTGGGTGGAAGCCAACAGGGAAAGTGGTCGCGCCACCGGGTCCCGGCCTGTGGACGTCCGCACGGCCATCATCGAGCACTTCCGCGACCACGGGCAGATCCTGATCGCGACGGAAGCTGCCGCCGAGGGCGTGAACCTTCAGTTCTGCGCCCTCGTGGTGAACTTCGACCTTCCGTGGAATCCCCAGCGGATCGAGCAACGGATCGGTCGCTGCCATCGCTACGGGCAGAAGCACGACGTCGTCGTCATCAACTTCCTCAACGAGAAAAACGAGGCCGACCGACGCGTCCACGAACTCCTGGAAGAAAAGTTCAGCCTCTTCAGCGGCGTGTTTGGAGCCTCGGATGAAGTCTTGGGAACCATCGAGTCCGGCGTCGACTTCGAGCGAAGGGTTCTGGACATCTACCAGCAGTGCCGGACGCCGGAGGAAATCGAGGCAGCGTTCAAAAGGTTGCGGGATGAGCTCGATGAGAAGATTCGCGCCAAGCTGGCGGAGACCCGGCAGAAGCTCCTCGAGCACTTCGATGAAGACGTGCACGCGCGCCTGCGCGCAAACCTGGAAGGGGCGCGCCAGCAGCTCGACCGCGTAGGGATGATGTTCTGGCGCCTCACGCGCTTCGTGCTAGATGGTCGGGCGACGTTCGACGAGGCGCACCTCGAGTTCCAGCTGGAGAAGCCTCCCCGGGACGGCATCCTCCCCGGTCATTACCGCCTGATCTCGAAGGACCATGAGAACGTTCCCGGCGCATTCCTCTATCGTTTATCGCATCCACTTGGCGAGTACGTCGTCGAAACCGGCAAGAGGGTGCCCACTCCGCTCGCCCGTGTCACTTTCGACATCAGCGGGCGGCGAACCAGGATCGCCCTCGTGGAGGCGATCAAGGGTCACTCCGGCTGGCTGCACCTGCAACGGCTCACCATCGACTCGTTTGAAAAGGAAGAGTACCTGTTATTTTCGGGCGTTGACGATGATGGCCGATCGCTTGACCAGGAGACGATGGAGAAGATGTTCCACTGCGAAGCGAGGGCCGAACCGCTTGCTTCTTTACCGTCCGACGTGGAAGCCCGGCTGGCGGCGGACGCCGAGCGGCACGTCCAAGCCACCATCAGCCGTTCCCTCGAAACCAACAACCGGCACTTCCAGGAGGCGCGGGAAAAGCTGGAAAAGTGGGCCGACGACATGGTGCTTGCCGCCGAAAAGGAGCTGAAAGATACCAAGGAGCGAATCAAGGCCCTGACGCGGCAGGCTCGGCTCGCCGCCACGGTTGAAGAGCAGCATGCTCTGCAAAAACAGATTCAGGATCTCGAGAAGCTGAAGCGTCGGCAGCGCCAGCGCATCTTCGAGGTAGAGGACGAGATCATGGCCAAACGTGACGAACTCATCCAAAAACTGGAAAATAGGATGCGCCAGCGGACGAACGTGGAACCGTTGTTCACGATCCGCTGGAGCGTCGTATAGCGAGGAGGAAGATGCCCGAGAATCTGGAAAAACTGAAGCGGTTGCTGGCCGAGGTCTTCCAGCTCGACCAGGCCGAGCTGGACTTCGGCATTTACCGCATCATGAACGCGAAGCGGGACGAAATCACCCGCTTTCTCGATAACGACCTGCTGCCCCAAGTCCGCGAGGCATTCCAGGCCTACGAGGCCGAGAACCGGGGCGCGGTCGAGGCCGAGCTGGCCGAGGCCATCGAAAAGGCCAAGGAACTCGGCGCAGACCCCGAGACCCTCCCCCGCGTCAAGGAACTCCGCGCCAAGCTCGCGGAGGCCGTGGACGTGACCGCCCTCGAGAACGAGGTCTACTCGCACCTCTACAACTTCTTCCGGCGGTACTACCAGGAAGGCGACTTCATCTCGCTGCGGCGCTACAAGGAAGGCGTCTACGCCATCCCCTACGAGGGCGAAGAGCTCAAGCTCCATTGGGCCAACCACGATCAGTATTACATCAAGACCAGCGAGTACCTGCGCAACTACACGTTCAAGCTGCCCTCCGGCAAGCGGGTCCACTTCAAGCTCGTCGAGGCGGACACGGAGAAGGACAACAACCGCGCCGCGAACGGCACCGAGCGCCGGTTCATTCTCTCCGCCGAGCAGCCGCTGGCCGAGGAAAGCGGCGAACTGGTGATCCGCTTTGAGTACCGCCCGCATCCCGACAACGCCAAGCAGGCCGACCTCAACGCGGCGGCGGTGGACCGCATCCTGAACCGGACCACGGGGTTCGACGACTGGCGGCGGGAGCTCGCCTCATTGAGGCCCACCGAGAAGAACCCGAACCGCACGCTCCTGGAAAAGCACCTCACCGACTACACCGCGCGGAACACCTTCGACTACTTCATCCACAAGGACCTGGGCGGTTTCTTAAGGCGCGAGCTGGACTTCTACATCAAGAACGAAGTGATGCACCTGGACGACATCGAGAGCGAGACCGCCCCGCGTGTGGAGCAGTACCTCGCCAAGATCAAGGCCATCCGCCGCATCGCCCACAAGCTCATCGACTTCCTGGCGCAGATCGAGAACTTCCAGAAAAAGCTCTGGCTCAAGAAGAAGTTCGTCGTCCAGACCCACTACTGCATCACGCTCGACCGCATCCTCGCCATAGAGGACGAGAAGACCCGAGATTGGCTCCTCGATCAAATCGTAAGGAACGATGCCCAGCGGGAGGAGTGGGTGCGGCTATTCGCCATTGACGAGATCAAGGGCGACCTCACCACACCCGGCTACAGCAATCCGCTCGAGCCGGAATTCCTGAAGGCCCACCGCACGCTTGTGGTGGACACGCGCCACTTCGATGAAGCCTTCAAGCTGCGCCTGCTGGCGGCCATCCCGGACCTGGACGAGACAACGGATGGTCTCCTCATTAACGGTGAGAATTTCCAAGCAATGCGCCTCCTGGCATCCCGCTGGGCCGCCTCCTTCGACTGCGCCTACATCGACCCGCCGTACAACACGGGAAATGACGCCTTCATTTATAAGGACAGCTACCGCGACTCTTCGTGGATAGCATTCATCGATGGGCGCCTCGGGGCGTTTCTCCCCCTCGCCCGAAACGACGCGGCCTTGTTCGTTTCCATCGACGACAACGAGGTCGGCAACCTGGTCAATCTGGTAAAGAACCACTCTCCGTCGGCCGCTTTGGTCACGCTTGTGGCTGCCCAGCTGAATCCCCGTGGCCGGACCCTAGACAAGTACTTGGCGAAGACGCACGAGTATGTCGCCACATTCGCGCTCTTCGGCGCACCTGACACTATCCACGAAGTCAAAAAAAGCGAAGAGGCGCAGGCGGAGTATCGTGAAAGGGATGAGAAGGGGCCTTTTCGCCTCCTTGAGCTCAGGAACCGAAATCCGGTATTCACGCGAGCGAACCGTCCGAATCTCTTTTACCCGTTCTTCGCTGATCCGAAGCGCGGGACGGTGCGCCTAGAACGGGACGCAACCCACACGGTCGAGATTCTCCCCCGTAATTCGCGCGGCGAGGATGGCTGCTGGACCTGGGGAAGAGAGAAGGCCCAAGAGAACATCAGCGAGCTCGTGGCGCGTCAAGCGAGGACCGGGGCGTGGCGCGTGTTCCGCAAGGACCGCCTCCACAGCGAAGAAGGAGAAGTAGCAACTACGAAGGCAAAATCAATTTGGATCGACAAGGAGATCAACAATGAGAACGGCAAGGAACTGGTGGGTGATCTTTTCGGCCAGGCCGTCTTCGACTTCCCCAAGCCCGTTGCCCTGATCGAGCGATGCGCCGAGATCGGGATGGCAAGGGATGGGTGCTTTATCGACTTCTTCGCGGGCTCTGGTACATCGGGCCATGCGATCCTGAACCTCAACCGGCGTGATGGCGGAACGCGGCGTTTTGCACTGGTGGAGATGGGCGGCTACTTCGATACCGTGCTTGTGCCGCGCCTGAAGAAAGTCATCTTCACGCCGGAGTGGAAGGACGGCAAGCCCAAGCGCATGCCGACGCAGGAAGAGATCGAGCGCAGCCCGCGCATCCTCAAGATTCTGCGCCTCGAATCCTACGAGGACACGCTCAACAATCTCGAACTCAAGCGCAGCGGGCCGCAGCAGACCCTGCTGGAACAACATCCGTCCTTCCGCGAGGACTACATGCTCCGCTACATGCTCGACGTGGAAAGCCGCGGGAGCGCCTCACTTCTCAACATCGACCGCTTCGAGGACCCGTTCAACTATAAGCTCAACATCGCCACCGGGACCGCCGGCGAGACGAAGCCGACGGTCGTCGACCTCGTGGAGACCTTCAACTACCTGCTCGGCCTGCGCGTGAAGACCATCGACCATATCGGGGGCGTGCGCGTCGTCACGGGCACGAATCCACAGGGCGAACGGGTGCTCATCCTTTGGCGGAAGACCAAGGAGCTGGAGAACGATGCCCTGGACGCCTGGTTCCGCAAGCAGGGCTACAACACCAAGGACCAAGAATACGACGTGATCTACGTAAACGGCGACAACAACCTGGAGAACCTCCGTAAACCGGACCAGACGTGGAAGGTGCGACTCATCGAAGAGGAGTTCAGGCGGCTCATGTTCGACGTGCAGGACGTGTAAGGGGAGCCGTCATGCAAACTCTAGGCCTTCACAAGAGTCAAGGCAGCGTCCATGTTAACGGTTGACGTTCATATAGGCGCGTGGATCGGTCCATGTTAATGGCACAGGTTAACATGAACGGCCGGGGAACACATGCTAACGGCAGATGCCGTCGCCCCGGCGATACAAGGAGACGGCAATGAAGGTGTGCTACGTGGACGAAAGCGGGAATGACTCCAATGACCCGTGCCTGGTGATGGTGGGGGTCGTGGTGGATGGGCATCGCCTCCATCGGACACGAGAAGAATTCGGAGAGCTCTTCGATCAGATACAAGGTCTGTTTCAGGAGAATTTGAAGGAGCTCAAAGGATCGAAGATGATCTTCGGCCGTGATAGATGGCGTAACGTTGATGCCAAAATCCGCGAGAACATTGTCATGTTCTTTTGTCGGTGGGTAGCGGACCGAAAACATCACATTGCTCTCGCGGCGATTGATCGGCATCGGTTCGGGGAGGTCGATGGTCGTACGTTCCCGCAAGTGGCTGATGATCTGTGGCTGGCTGCCTGCCTTCATATTGCTCTACAGCTCCAGAAACATCATCAAGGAAAGGCTAAGAACAAGGGTCGGACATTCCTCTTTGTGGACGAGAATAAACAGAAGGCCGACAAACTCTCTGAGTTGCTCTTCGATCCGCCCGCTTGGACCGACGCTTACTATGGGCGTAGAAAAAAGCAAGCCAAGTTGGATCAACTCATCGATAGCGCTTTTGCCGTTAAGTCCCACCACGCAGGACTTGTTCAGGTGGCTGATCTCTATGCATTCATTCTACGGCGCTACGCTGAGCTTCGCGACTACGAGTCCACTGAAAAGTGGGACGGCGAGAAGTCTCTAATCGACGAATGCACCAACATTCTGGCCAGCAGGTTGCTGCCGAAACCCACGCGCTGGCCAGCAAGGACAACAGCGCCGTGCTGCAAGTGGTACAACAAAATTGCGCCGCCATCACTGCTGACATTGGGTAGCTGAGCGAAGAAGGGGTGATCATGGCGTCGCGAGTCGCAGAACACATCGAAAAGCCCCTGCGCTTCGAGCAGCGGCTGGTGCTCCACCAGTGGCTGCTCAGTTTATTCGGTGTGTCGAGCTTCGAGGGACTCGCCAAAAACCTAAGGGCTCCGGAGCTGGAGGGGTTCGACGAAAACAACGTGAGCCGTTTCCATCATCAACTGCGGCTGCTCTTTGAGCGGCCCGAGCTTCCCCACGACGTGCTGCTGGCCTACGACCAGAACATCGTGCGCCACTGGCGGCGGATTACGGAGAGGCGGAACCACGCGGGGCCGTTCCTCTATCCGAAGTACTTCCAGTACCTCGCGCTGCTCTTCGCAGAGATCTACCTCGACCGGTACTTCCGGGACCCGGAAAGGCTGCTCGCCCAACTGAACGCGCACGTTGATGCGTTCAACCGGGGCGAGTACCCCGTTCCCGGGTCGCCCGCGGGGCCGATCCCGGAGGCGAGCCGCGTCGAGCCGTACACGAAGCAGGACCTGAACAAGGTGGCCTTCTGGATGGCCACCGGAAGCGGCAAGACGCTTCTCATGCACATCAACATCCTCCAGTACCAGCACTACCTGAACCTGCACGGCGGCAGGCAGGTGAACCGGGTCATCCTGCTCACGCCCAACGAGGGGCTCTCGCACCAGCATCTGGAGGAGTTCCAGCTTTCGGGCATCGACGCCGAGCTCTTCTCCAAGGAGCGGCGGAGCCTCTTCACCGGTCGCGCGGTGGAGATCCTCGACATCCACAAGCTGCGGGAGGAGATGGGCGAGAAGACGGTAGCCGTGGACGCGTTCGAAGGGAACAACCTGGTCCTCGTGGACGAGGGGCATCGGGGCACCAGCGGTGCGGAGATCGGCGCCTGGATGCAGAAGCGGAACCAGCTTTGCGAGAATGGCTTCTCATTCGAGTACTCCGCGACCTTCGGCCAGGCGATGAAGGCCAGCGGGAACCGCGCCCTGGAGCAGGTCTACGCCAAGTGCATCCTGTTCGACTACTCCTACAAGTACTTCTATGGAGATGGCTACGGCAAGGACTACCGCATCCTGAACCTGGCCGACGACCCCGATGAGAACGTGCGTCGCAAATACTTAATGGCCTGCCTGCTGACCTTTTACCAGCAACTCAGGCTCTACCGCGACAAGCCGGAGGAGTTCCGACCCTTCCTGATCGAGCGCCCGCTCTGGGTCTTCGTGGGCGGCAGCGTCAACGCGGTCCGCACGCAGCACGGCAGGAAGGTGTCGGACGTTGTGGACATCCTTCTGTCATTGGCGACCTTCGTACGGGACCGCAGAAGCAGTGTTGAGATCATCCAGCTACTGCTAGCTGGACGGTCAGGCCTCCTGGACGCCAAGGGACGGGAGCTCTTCCAGGGGACGTTCCGGTATCTGAACACGCTCGGCCTCACGCCCGACCAGGTCTTCGACGACGTCCTGCGCGTGCTCTTCAATGCCCCCACCATGGCCGCGCTACACGTGGAGAATCTCAAGGGCACGGACGGCGAGGTGGCGCTGCGGCTGGGTGACAACGAGGCCTTCGGCGTGATCAACGTCGGCGACGCCTCGGCCCTCTGCAAGCTCTGCGAGGAGCAGGGGGACCTGGTCGTCGCGGAGAAGGAGTTCTCGGGCTCCCTCTTCCGCGCCCTCAACGACGAGGCGTCCACGATCAACATCCTGATCGGGTCCAAGAAGTTCACGGAGGGGTGGTCGAGCTGGCGGGTCAGCACCATGGGCCTGATGAACATCGGGCGGAACGAGGGCCCGCAGATCATTCAGCTCTTCGGTCGCGGCGTCCGGCTCAAGGGGAAGGACTTCTCGCTCAAGCGCAGCCGGCGCTTGGAGGGACAGGCCGCGCCCAAGAACATCGAGACCTTGGAGACGCTCAACATCTTCGGCATCCGCGCAGACTATATGCGCCAGTTCAAGGAGTACCTGGAGGACGAGGGCCTGCCGGCGAACGAGGACCGGATCGAGTTTGTGCTCCCCGTCATCAAGAACCTGGGGAGCAAGAAGCTCAAGATGGTCCGCCTCCGGGAAGGCATCGACTTCAAGAAGGACGGGCCGAAGCCCGCCTTGGACGAGCCGCCCGAGTATCTCGTCCGGCATCCTGTCGTGGTCGACTGGTATCCCAAGCTCCAGGCGATGGCCAGCGGTGCCGGCCGGGCGAGCGCGCAGGCGGCGGAACGTAATCGCGGTTATTTCGAGGAGCCGCACCTGGCGTTTCTCGATTTTGACGCCATCTACTTCGAGCTCCAGCAGTTCAAGAACGAGCGCGCCTGGCACAACCTCACGCTGCCGCGCCGCAACCTGGCGACTCTCCTGGCGCAGAAGGACTGGTACGTGCTGCTCATCCCCAAGGAGGAGATGCACTTCCGGTCGTTCCAGCAGGTCCTGCGCTGGCAGGAGATCGCGGCGGCTCTCTTCAAGAAGTACCTGGACCGCTACTACAAGTTCAGGAAGCAGGAATACGAAGGCGGCCACCTCGAGTACCGAGAGCTGTCCGACGACGATCCCAACTTCATCAACGAGTACCGGCTGCTCATCGAGCAGTCGCGCGAGGACATCATCCAGAAGCTGGAGGAGATCAAGGGGCTCATCGAGGCGGGCAAGCTGCGGAACGTGGAGTTCCAATCCCTGCACGCCATTTCCTTCGGCCGCCACCTGTACGAGCCGCTCATCTACGTCGGGAACGACCTTATCGAGGTCAAGCCCGTGGTGCTGGAGAACGAGGGCGAGCGCGATTTCGTGCTGGATCTCCAGAAGTTCTGCGAATCAGACAAGGGCAAGGAATTCCTCAACGGTAAACAGTTATACCTCCTTCGCAACCTGAGCCGAGGGCGCGGTATCGGCTTCTTCGAGGCGGGCAATTTCTACCCCGACTTCATCCTCTGGCTGCTGGCCGGTGGCCGTCAGTACGTGAGCTTCATCGACCCCAAGGGGTTGCGGAATCTCGAGGGGCCCGAAGACCCGAAGATCCGGTTCCACCTGACGATCAAGGACCTGGAGCGCCAACTGGGCGACCCGGCAGTGGTCCTGAGTTCCTTCATCGTCTCCAGCACGCGCGTCCCCGAAGTCGCATGGTGGGACGACGGGATGACGAAGGACGAGTTCGAGGCGCGGAACGTGCTCTTCCAGCGGGAGGATCGGGAAACCTACATCGAGAAGCTGCTGCGGAAGGTGGGGACATAGCGAGATGTCCAATGGTGTGTGTGCATCGCGTCCCCGCGGGAATCGCCGGCATGGCCTTTCTTACGGAGGAACTCGGCATAGGAGGTGATGCCAGCTGAGCGACAAGTCCACAATCGAACGGACCGACTCAACCTGGAACCCCGTGACAGGTTGCAACAAGGTCAGCCCCGGGTGCAAGCACTGCTACGCCGAGATGTTCGCGGAACGTTGGCGCGGCATTCCGGGTCACCCCTACGAGCAGGGCTTCGACCTTCGCCTGTGGCCGGACCCGCTTCAGCTTCCCCTGACCTGGAAGAAGCCCCGGACGATCTTCGTGAACAGCATGAGCGACCTCTTCCACGAGCAGGTCCCTCTTGGCTTCATCCAGAGGGTGTTCTGCACAATGGAGAGGGCCTCATGGCACACGTTCCAGATCCTCACCAAGCGGTCGGAGCGGCTGGTCGAGCTCGCCCCTGATCTGAGCTGGCCTCCAATTCTACGTGTGGATGAAGCGCGCCATCGTTGATTTGGTTCCGGAGGCCATGGCCACGCCGCTTACACCCAAGTCCGACGAAGCCACAGCACTGAAGCACCGCCACGGCGGCGACGGCCAAGCCGCCGACCGCCGTTTCACCACGAAGCTGGCCCAGGTTTTCGCGGAGGCCAAACGCGTTACCAAGCCCAGGGGCGTGTACTCGGTCATCTTTGCCCACCAAGAGACGCACGCGTGGACGGCGCTCGTCCAAAGCCTTTTTGCGGCGGGGCTGACCATTGACGCCACGTGGCCAATCGAGATGGAGATGAAAAACCGGATGCGCGGTCTCAACTCGGCGGCCCTCGAAGCGAGCATCACCGTCGTCTGCCGCCCGCGCGTCGTCGGGAGCGCCGCGTCCTTCAAGCAGGTCCAACGGGAAATCGAGCAGGTCGTCGCCGAGTCGGTCAGGCGCTTCTGGTCCTATGGCTTCCGCGGCGCCGACCTGATCGTGGCCTGCTACGGGCCGGCCGTGGGCGTGTTCGGTAAGTACGAGCGTGTCGAGAAGGCGGACGGAACGCCCGTCGGGATCCCCGAACTCCTGGACCTCGCCCGTCAGGCGGCGCGCGATGCCATCGCCGGCGAGTTCCGCGCCGACAGCCTCTCGACGCTGTATTACGTTTGGGCGAACCTCTACGGTACCTCCGAACAGTCTTGGGACGACGCGCGGCTTGTGGTCCAGATCGGCGGGGACCACACCGATCCCATGGAAGTGGCCAGGCACCAGGGACTCTTCGTGGTGAACGGATCGACCTGCCGCCTGGCGCTGCTCGCCGACCGCCAAGAGCGGCGCAACCTCGGCATGGACGCGAACCCGCCGCTCATTGACGCGCTGCACCGAAGCATGCTCCTCTGGAAGCTGGAAAAGCGTCGGGAACTCGTGACCTACCTTGTCGACCGGGACCTCCTCGCCGACGGCTCCTTCTGGAAACTGGCGCAGGCTCTTTTCGAGGTTCTGCCGCGTGACTTGGAGGACTGGAAACTGGTGCAAGCCCTATTGGCCGAGCGGCCGACGCTGCGCGCCGAAGGCAAGCAGGTCGCGTATCGCGATCAGCAAGTGACCTTGTTCGATCGGGAAGGCTAGAGCGATGGCTGCTGAACGTACATACATCCTGAAGGCCTTGACCGACATTTGGACGGGCGACGCCGAACGGCGAGGCGACCGGCTTATCGCGACCGGCCTTCTGGGCTCCATCCGTTGGTGGTTCGAGGTGCTTGTGCGCGGCCTCGGCGGCTCGGCGTGCGATCCGACCCTCGACGGCAATCGCTGCCCGGATCCTCGAAAGCAGCCCCATGAAGAGGGCCACCATTGCGCCGTCTGCGAGCTCTTCGGCTGCACCGGCTGGGCGCGCAAGTTCCGCTTTGAAGTGCTCGACGCCAACGACCAGCCGAAGGCATCGCAGATCAGGAAGAATGAGGCGTTCAAGCTCCGCTTCACCGAGCTGCGGCCAATTCGCAAAGAAGAATGGGCGCTCCTGGACCTGACGCTGCGGCTCACCGCGGACTACGGCGCGATCGGTGGGAAGACGGTCCTCAAACCGTCCGACGAGCCGAGTCGGATGAATAAACCGAACCACGTGGATTATGGGCTCGTTGCCGTCGTCCAAGCAGCGGGACTCAGTCGACTGCCGCTCGATGCGTTGCGAACCTATGTTGGCGCCCCCCAATGGCGGCGTGTCGACGACAGTGGAGTCGGCTGGGCGTCCATCGCGAACTTCTGGTTCGTAGGCGCAAGGTACCTCGCACGTCAGAACAACAACACCAGCACGTTCAACCGCGTCGTCGGGCGGTGTGAACCGAAAGCGCAGGCCCAGCAAACCGTTCAAGGCGCGTCGGCCGCCCCAAACCGCTGGCTTGCCGGGCGCCAGCGAGAGAGCAAAAAGGTCTTTAGCTTCAAGGAACCCGAGGAAGCCCGCCGTACCTTCGGCTTCGTCAACCCACCCGCAATCGGTTTTGACGACATGCGCCAACGCTTGCGCCAGGTCTGGCGGGGATTTCAAGACTCGGAATTTTTAACGGGCGACCAAATCCTGCAGGACTTGCTCAAGCCGGGTTCTGGAGGCTCACCATGACCTTCGACCTTTATGCCGATCTCGCACAGGAGCAAGCGTGCCCTACAGGGGCCAGCCTTCCGGAGGGCCTGGTGTCAGGCTTTGTGGACGGGTGTACGGAATGGTCCGTCCGTGGTAACGACCGGAGGAATGAAGCGCGGCGCCGCTATATCCAGCGGGCTCAGGCCGAACGGCTGCAGTTGCCGGACGCGCTTTCTGCGCCGTTGACTCCGAACGTCAGCGCTCCACTGCTTTCGGACTGGCTCGGCCTCGAGGTCTCGTTCAAGCTCGAAACGCCGTGGTACTCCAAGGACGACCGACCCTTCCATGTGCTCGACAATCCGGTGCGCAAGGACCGGGTGTTCGGTGTTCCTTACATGTCCGCAGCAAGTTGGAAGGGCCTGCTGCGCTGGGCGTGCCGCATGCAGGCGGGGTTGAGGGAGCATCTGGAGGTGCACAGAGGGTCATCGGATTTGTGGAAAGATCCGGGCTGGATTCTGCACCTGTTCGGCAACGAAAAGAGGGAGGAAACGACGTTTCAGCAGGGTGCCCTCGTCTTCTATCCCAGCTGGTTCTACCAGATCGGCTTCGAGGTTATCAACCCCCACAGCCGGGAGAAGAAGGCAGGGATACATCCGATCTACTACGAGGTGGTGCCGCCCGGCGCAAATGGAACGTTGTACCTTCTCTACGCGCCGTGGCCGGGGATGAAGGATCCTCGGGGGCTGGATCGTAAAGAGGCGATCAAGAGGCTTCTCGAGGCCATCGAGCAACTCCTGAAGACCTACGGCATCTCCGCCAAGCGCACCGTGGGGTGGGGTACAGCGCAAATCCAAGAGTGGAAGGCCTACCGGAAAGACACCAGTCCGGCCACGGCACCGAGTGGGACTGACCTTTGGAACACGATAGGCGCTTGGTTCGAATCCGGAGGTACAGCGTGAGCAGCGGGAGGCTTTCGGACATGCTTCGCCAGCACCGCCCGCTGCTTCTGGCTTGCGAGGCGATCGGCTGGCTGCACATGGCGGGAAAGGCCAAGGCGGATTTCTTGCGCAAGCACGGGGGTCAGCCGAACGACTACCAATACGAACGGTGGTTCGAGTACGAGCAGCCCCCGTTCCCTTGGTCCGACCTGCTGCAGTGGGTGAAGGACCAATATCCCCTCGGCACGAACGCCTGGCCCTCGTCGCTGACCGATTTCATCACCAGGCACACCAAACTGGATTCTGGCCTGCTTGGGCTTCTCCAGGCGGGCCACGGCATGGCGTCGGGAATCGAAAAAAATCTGCCGAAGTCCACCTCGGAGTATCTCAACCAAGACGCCACCCACATGTGGCTGAGCTCGCCGTTCGGACATCCCGCGCGGAACCTTCTGGCCGACCCTCCGGAGGTTCTTACAGAAGAGGGCTGGCGGGTGCTTCTGAGAAGGATCGAGAAACTTCTCCAAGACCTTCGCACCCTCGGCAGTCCCGAGCCGCCTCACACCCCAAACGAGCTGGACGGCTGGTGGCGGTGGCGGGAAGCGGCCATCGGCCCTTCCGGGTGGTTACGGCGGGCGTTTCTCTCCACGCTGGCCGAGACGCGGTTGCCCAACAACGACGTGACGTTATGGGACCAGTCGTATGTGGCCGCCGCGCTCTTCAAGGCGGCCGTGGCCGGTGCGATCCTCAGTGACCCGACCTTCCAATCGCAGGACAACGCTATCAAGCAGCAGACCCGGTGGCGGGTGTTGACCGTCGGCTTCGGCGCCGACCACTACGAGGCGCGCGCCGTGCGGATCGGGGACTGGGTCGGCGCGCGGCGCGACATCGACCGTTTGTTCGAAAAAGTACGTCGGCTGATCGAGGTGGATTTGGCGGTGGGCTCGCTCGTGTATCGGGACGCGGCGACGCTCGCGTTCACGTTCCCCGGCCTGCGCTCGGATGCGACCCCCGGGGATCCCAAGGGGAGCTTGGATGACCCGACGGCAGAGGCGCTACGCAGCGAAGTCGAGCGTGCGATCGACCAATTCGCCCAAGAGTTGCATTTCGAGACGCCGCCCCTGTGCCGCCTGTCCTCTTCGACGCGCTCCTTCGTCCCCATGGTCCGCGAGCTGCGGGAAGCACGGAGCAAGCTGGCCGTGCCGATTCATCGCCCGTGGGCGATTTCCGATCCGGATGCGGACACGGCCGCCGGCAGCAGCGGTGCTCGCCACGTCTGCCCGGTCTGTCAGGTGCGGCTTAACGAACCGCTGCCCGGCGACCGGACGGACAACGCGCGCAAGAGCCGAGTCTGCGGCGTGTGCAACGCGCGGAGGCGCGGCCGGCTCGACGCCTGGCTTCAGGGCGGAGATCCGGACACGATCTGGATCACCGAGGTGGCAGACGCCAACGACCGCGTGGCGCTGCTGACCTTCAGCCTCGAGATCGAGCCGTGGCTCGAGGCCAAACAGGTGGACTCGCTCCGGGCCCAAAGCATCGCCGAGTGGCGGCGCTTCAACCCCGTGCTGGAGGAGTTTTGGAAGTGTAACCCAGAAGAAAGAGATCGCGCAGATAACACAGTGCTTGTCGCGAATTCCTACGACTCCCTTCTGCGGGAGATCGAAGATCGGCTTCAAAAGTCCCAACAAAGGAATTGGGAACTGGACGCCAAAGACCTGCTTTTTGCGAACCTCCAAGAAGGGTATCGCCACGAGGCCGGACAACACGGGACCTGGCCTAGCTACTTCGCAAAAATCGTAGAGGAGCGAGCACCTGACGAGAACGTAAAGTGGAAAAACGATGACGTGACTTACAATGCTCGGTGGCTTGCCCACCAGCTTTTTTGCAAACTGTCCTCTGCTGGGCGCATCCACCGCTTTTGGCGCACGGCGGAAACGTTCTTCGACGAGCTCCTTGCGCAGTTCCGTGAGATCGTATCCGCGCACGAAAACCGCTGGCGCACGCGCCGGCTCCGGCTCGTCCCGGATCAATCCTCGCAAGGCCAGCTGTGGGAAGATCGCGAAACCTACACGGCGCGGTTCGACAAGGGCCCGCTGGAGGTGCTCTATGTGAAGGATCAAAACGCTTTCGTCACCATCTGCAACCTGGCGCGGTGTCTCCGGCCGGAACAACCGAAGGAGGCCATTTGGCAGGGCAGCAGCATCGAGCTCCGGAGCGAGGAGTCTCCAGATCCCAAACAGCTCACGATTGCCCGCGTTGAAGAGGCCGAACACCTGGGCGTGTACCATCCCCTGATCGTTCTGGACCGTACGCCGAGCCGTTTCCGGGTACTGGTTCCCCTCGATCGGGCCACGACATGCATCGAGGCCGCCGTCGCCAAGTGGCGGGAAGAGTTCAGCCGCGTTTGGGATCGGATGCCGCTGCAGGTCGGCGTCGTGGCCTTTCCGCGCCTGACGCCCTTTCAGGCCGTGATCGAGGCGGCGCGAAATTTGGAAGCTCGGCTTGACGAAGGTGGCGAGGAGACGTGGACGGTGCGCGAAGCCGAAACGCGAGAGGGGGTGGCGGCGCTGGTCTTGCGGCGCCCGGACGAAAACGACGAACTGGTCACGGTCCCGACACGCCTGCCCGACGGGCGGGACGACGTGTCCTACCCGAACGTGCGGCTGGCCAACGGAAGGCTGCACCACCCACGCGATTTCCAGCATCCGAAGGGTGACGTGTACGGGCACATCGCCGATCTTCGGCTTGGCGACGGAATTCAGGTGAGCCCGAGTCGAATGGCCGCGATGTTTTTGGACACGACGGGCCGGCGATTCGAGAGGGTTCGGGTGCGCTATCTCTCGGACTTTGCGCGGATGCGCGATGTTTGGCAGCTCATTTGGGCTTCCGCGCCGAGTATGACTGCCGTGCGAGGCGCCTGGGCAGAGATCGAGGACCGGGAACAGCGGTGGCGCGATGAAGATGGCAACTGGCATGCGTCGGCGGAAGACGAATGGGTCGAGTTCGCCCGCGCCGTTCTGCAGGATCGGCTCCAGGTGCGCGGCGCCCGCTTGGACGCCCTCCTGGAAGCCGTCCGTGACGGCACGTTGGCCTGGGCGCTGGAGTGGCACCTCACATGGCTAAAAGAAAGGTTGGGAGGTGAATCATGACGACCTCGAGTTACAAGCCCTTCCGCGTGGTGGGGCTGGCCTTGGACCCCATTCATGTAGGTACGGGAGGCGCCCGCCTCGGGCGGGTGGATCTGACCATTGTTCGCGATCCGGTCACACGGGTGCCCAAGATTCCGGGATCCAGCTTGGCCGGGGTGTATCGCAGCTACGCCGCGATGCAGTTCGAAGAGCAGCGCGCAAACTCAAATCCATCGAGGGCAAAGCCATACTTCCCCGACTGTGTCGGGCAGGGTCAACCTGACCGCCAAGGCCAAGGTGGGCATTGCGGCCAAGCCGACTGCCCCATCTGCGTCACCTTTGGCTTCGCCCGGGGCCAGGGGGGTGGTTTTGCCGGCCTGGCATCTTTTACCGACGCCCATGTACTGCTCTTTCCGGTCGCCACCCGCGAAGGGCCGGTCTGGGTGACGTCGCCCGGCGCGCTGCGGATCGTGGGGATCGATTGCAAGATCGACGACGAGAAGAAGATTTATCGAAAGAACGGACAGGGTGCCAGTCTGAACCTCGGATGGCTGTTATTGCCGGTAGAGCAGCTTTCCATCAGCGACTTGGAGCCAAGATTGCGGGACCTCCGTATCCCCGATGAGATCCGAAATCGCGCGGCGGTCCTTTCTGACAAGCTCTTCGGCCACGTCGTGAACAGCAACCTGGAGGTACGAACTTCGGTCGCCATCGACCCTTCCACGGGCGCCGCCGAGGAAGGAGCGTTGTTCAGCTTCGAGGCGCTGCCGCGCACTACGGTGCTGGTATGGGAGGTGATCTGCAGGAATCCGCAGCATTTCAAGCCCGGCGGACAGGCGATTAGCGCTCAGCTGGGCGGCAAACGGCTGGCGGATGCGGATTCGGTTTTTGAGGTCGTGAAGACCGCTCACCCCTACCTCGAGCATCTTGGCATCGGCGGTATGGGTACGCGCGGGATGGGGCGGCTCAAGGTGGTGTACGCCGGCGATGGCGCAGCTGCCGGTGGCGAATGCCAAGTTCAGACGGCTCAAGAAGGTGATGCCACTCATGCCGCTCAGAATCGGCCGGGACCCCCGCAACAGGAGGCATGAGGATGGAAAACTTGGATGTGAAGTGTGCCGGAGCGGGTCGGGAGATCGCCTCGAAATCCGCCGCCGATGAGCGCCTGCTTGGTCGTGCCCTAGGGGTTCTCGAGGAACAGGGGGTCTACGCTTTATTCCTCTTTCTCGAGGCTCAAGGCAAGGATCCGGGGAGGAAAATCAGCCAATCCTGTCTTGACTTCTTGCGACGGAATCCGAGCAGTGCGCCCCTGTTGAACGACGGGGACAAGTGGAATGCCTTGCAGGAACTTGCAAAAGACCTGAATGCGCTGCTCTTTGCTCGTGATCTCCTGCGGCAGGTCCTTTTGTACGCGCGCTACCATCTGAAGGCCAAGGAGGAACAGCGCGGATGACTTGGTCGGTGTACCGCTGGACGTGGCGGCTCGAATCGCCGCTGTACGTGGGAACGACGCCCGCCGGCAGCCTGAACCGCTGTCGGCTCTACATTCCGGCGCGTACCCTCTGGGCCGCATTAACCGCGGAGCTTGCGCGGTTGCAGCACTCGGGTGCGGGGGACAGACTGCCGGACTACCACCGGGTCGGGGAGGATGCGAAGCAGAATTTCCGGCTTACGTACCTTTATCCAGCAGAAAAGGTACAAGAAACGTGGCGGGCGTGGCTACCACGCTACGAAGATGGCAAGGGCTTGGTGTGGATGCGGGAGGACCGAGATCCCGCGACGGGTCCGCTCCCGGACCGCGAGTTTCGGCCGCGCCTGCTGCACACCCGGCCGAGCACGGCTATAGACCCTCTAACGGACACGGCGCAGGAAGGGTCGCTCAGGGAGACCGAATGCGTCCAACCTCGGTGGCGCGACGAGGGAGGAAAAGAAGCTCGCCCAGTGGCTTTCGTGGGTTACATTTTGGTGAAGGAAGCGAAGGGCAGCGACTTCCAACAGCTTTGTGAGATCAAAAGGCTGTTCGTCGGCGGCGATACGCGGTACGGCCTCGGGCGCCTCGGGATCCAGGGTGAACCGCAACTGGATTCCAAAATCTTTAACCTCTCGATGCTGTTGGACCGGGACGATCCCATGGTGATGGGGTGGGTTGTGCTGGCCCACAGCCGGGCGCCGGACTCGATGCTCGGTGCGCGGGAGGCATTGCTCCGCTGGGATATGCGGACGTTGAGGCCGCTTACCACAGACGAGAGTCCCCTTTGGGCGCCGGGGTCGTGTTGGGCGGGGCAAGGCCACGCTGCAACGTTCAAGATTGATGAGGCCGGCATTTGGCATTTTGAGAGCAATAAGGCATCCGACGAACTGAAGAACGGGAAAGTCGCATGATGACCGAGACCCTCAAACCCTGGTACGTCATCGCGACCCCCCACGAGGACATCCGCGAAGGACGGCTCGCCGAGGCGGTGTTTGCCGCAAACCTTTGGGCCGTTGTCCAAGGGACGGCGCCGGAGGTCTACCTCGACCCCGAGGAGTTTTTCCGCAAGACCTACCTGACGACGGGCCTGTCGACCGTGCTCAAGCGCGTCGCTAGCGCGCTGCGAGGGAGCGGCGAGAGCGGTGACCGGATCATCAGCCTCCAGACCGCCTTCGGCGGCGGGAAGACCCATACCCTGGTCGCCCTCTGGCACCTGGCGAGGCACGCGGATCGGCTCAAGGCATCCCCGCACGCGAACCGGCTCCGGAACGCCATCGGCGGCGAGTTCCCCGAACACCGTCTTCGACCTTCCGCCCCTGGGTCGCATCGCAGGTTTGGTTGGTAAAAACAGCCACGCCTTTCACGTTTTCTAACGAGGTCGTGCGGGCCCGCCTGTTCGAAACGATCGACGGAGTGCAGCCCGGAATGACCCCTCCGGACACCTGGTATCCGAAGCAGGTTGCGCGCCTTTACCAGGAGATGTATGCGGCGCATGCAGGGGAGGTGCCCTCGGAGGCGGCGAAGACCGCCTACCGCGAGCTCATCGAGCGCGCCTATCCCTTCCATCCTCTGCTCATTGATGCGTTCTACACCCGCTGGGGAAGCCACCCGGACTTCCAGCGGACGCGGGGTGTGTTGCGCCTGCTCGCGAGCATCGTGGGCGACGTCTGGAAGCGGCGGCAGGGCAGCACCGCGACCCAGCACCTGATCCAACCGTGTCACATCCACTGGTCCATAGACCCCTTGCAGGCTGCCCTGACACGACTTTGGGGGCCTGCTTACCAGTCGGTGGCGGCTGCCGACATCGTTGGGGAGCGGTCGAACGCTGGCACCCTCGACGACGAGCGCGGCGGGGACTACCGGACCGAGTCCATCGGGAAGGGGCTGGCGGCCGCCATCCTTCTCGGCTCGTTCGGCGGTCAGGGCGGCAAGAGCGGCTTCAGCGCCAAAGAGTTGAAGCTCGCCTGTTCCCGGTACGGACTCAACTGGAACTACACCGACGGAGCGCTCTTGGAGCTCGAGAACCGCTGCTTCTACCTTCGCACCACAACGGCCGGGGCCCTCGGCAAGCGCTATTGGTTCGCCACCAAGCCGACGCTCAACAAACTGGTGGTCCAGTATCGCCAGCAGATGGCGAGAGAGAGTTTCGAGGAAGAGATTCTCGCCGACCTGCGGGCCGAGTCACAGAAGGGTGCACTCGCCGGTGGGACCTGGCGCGTGATCGTCAACCCCGCCGAGGATCTGCCTGAGCAGAAGTCGCTCGCGCTCCTCGTTCTTCCACCCTCGCTCGCCTGGGACGAGAACGGTGGGTCGAAGGACGCGATCCAGGAACGTGTGAGAGCGATCAGCACGCGTTGCGGCGGAAAGGATCGCATCTACCGGAACACGCTCCTCTTTCTCGTGGGGAGCGGGCGTGGTCTCAGCAAACTGCGCCAAGCGTATCGCGAACACGCAGCGCTGGAGGCAATCCGCAAGGACTACTGGGAGCAGCTCGACGAAGAGCAGCGAGAGGACCTGAAGAAGCGCCTCGAGGCGGCCCGCAAGGCTTGCCTGGAAGCCTTGGGTCCTGCCTACACCGTAGTCCTGCGCGTGCGCGGGCAAGAGGTAGAAGCCTGCCGGCTCTCCGACGCGCGGCGCACTTTCCAGGAGCATCTCGGCTATGTGTGGACGACCCTCGTGGAGGACGAAGAGTGGATTCTACGGCGCGTGGGCTCGGTGACGCTGGAGAGCACGGGCCTCGTTTTGAAAGAAGGTGCACTGCGCCTCAAGGATGCCGTGGACGCTTTCCTACGATTCACGGACAAGCCCATGGTCGCCTCCAAGGAGGCCGTGAGCGCGGGGCTGGCCCAGGCTTGCGCCGATGGACTGGTCGGGATCGGGCGCGGCGCAAGCCCGTCGGCGCTCCAGGCCCGCTACTGCCGGCAACCCGTCTCGCTCGACCCGAGCGAGGACGGCGTATGGATCATTCCGCCGTTTGCGCCGGAGCCGGTGAAAGAGCCCAGAAGCGAGGCTCCTGTCGAAGCCGGAGTGGCTACCGATGAGTCCACCATCACGGCTCAGGCAGGCCGCAGCACCACCATCGTGGATACGTTGGGAACGAGCACCGAGGCGAAACGCGGCGCCAAGGGCACCGTGCGCCGATTCGTCGTTCAGGGCAACGTTCCGGTCGAGAGCTGGGGCGAACTGTTCCGCTGCTTTGTGGGTCCGGCTGCACGCATGGCGCTGGAAGAAGCTTGGACTTCCCGTGCGCTTCGAAATGGTCCTTCCCGAGGATCGGCCTCTGGGCGAAGACGCTCCCGAGTTCAAAGCCATGAGGGAAGCCGCGCGGCAGCTCGGGTTGGAGTTCAAAATCGAGCAGTGACGATGTCGGTCCGATGGAGTACGGCTTGGGAATCACAGGCTGGGGCCGACTGCCCCGGCAATGGCGGAATCTAAAGCCATGCAACACCTTCCGCCCTTTACTGCGTGGTTTCGCGAGCTCTGGAAGCACGCCCCCTTCCGCTGGCAAGCCATGCTCGCCGAGCGGGTCGCGAGCGGCCATTGGCCCCAGGCCCTCGACCTCCCCACCGCCTCCGGCAAGACCGCCTGCGTGGACATCGCCGTCTATGCCCTCGCCGCCCAAGCAGACCGACCCCTAGCCGAGCGAACGGCGCCCCTGCGGATCTGGTTCGTCGTGGACCGCCGCATCGTGGTGGACGAAGCCTTCGAGCGCGCCCAGAAGATCGCCCAGAAGCTGGCCGACGCCGAGTCCGGTCCGCTCCGCGAGACCGCCGACCGGCTGCGCCAACTGAGCGGCACCGACCGGCCGCTCGCCGTCGCCCGCCTCCGAGGCGGCATCTTGCGAGACGACGGGTGGGCCCGCATCCCGTCGCAACCCGCGATCATCACCTCGACCGTGGACCAACTGGGCTCGCGCCTGCTGTTCCGAGGCTACGGGCACAGCCTGCTGGCGGCGCCCATCTTCGCCGGGCTCGCCGCTAACGACAGCTTGATCTTCCTGGACGAGGCCCACTGCGCCGTCCCGTTCATGCAGACGCTCCGCGCCATCGAACGCTACCGGGGTCCGAAATGGGCCGAGGAGCACATTCCTACCCCGTTCGCGTTCGTGGTGATGTCGGCGACCCCGCCGGCGGGAATTCCGCTCGACCAGATCTTCCCCGGCAGGGAGCGCGCGGAGGTCCTAGACGATCCAGAACTCGCCCGGCGGCTCCGCACCTCGAAACGAGCGCAGCTCATCGAGGTAACGGCGCCACGATCGCGAAGGAGCGGCGAGCCGCAAGAAGCGGCAGCAGCAAGAATGCAAGCAGATCGGGCGGAAGCAGGAGCAGATGATCCCCTCGTCACCGAGGCCGTGGTCCGTGCCGGAGGATTCGTTCGCTCGGGAAAACTCCGGGTGGCGGTCATGGTCAACCGCGTGCGCACGGCCGAAGCCGTGGCGGACGCGCTCCGGACCGCCCTCGGCGAGGAGGCGGACGTCGTCCTCCTTACCGGGCGCATCCGGCCGTTCGAACGCGACGAGCTGGTCGAGCGCTGGACCCCGTACCTGCGCGCGAACCGACCGGAGCAGCCGGAAAAGCCCGTGGTCGTAGTCTCCACCCAGTGCCTCGAGGTCGGCGCCGACTTCAGCTTCGACGCCCTCGTGACCGAGTGCGCGAGCCTCGACGCGCTCCGGCAGCGGTTCGGTCGCCTGGCGCGCCTGGGATCGGAGCAGCCGGCACCGGCCGCCGTCCTCATGCGCGGGCAGGACGCGGAGTCGGTGGAACCTGACCCGATCTACGGAACCGCGATACGCGAAACGTGGAAATGGCTCGAAGGACAGGCCGCGGAAACCGAGAGCGGCACAAAGGTCGTCGACTTCGGTGTGGAGGCCCTCGAAGTTCGAGTCCGCGAGATCGAGGACCTCTCCTCTCTGCTCGCGCCGGCACCGGATGCGCCGATCCTTCTACCAGCGCATCTGGACCTGCTCTGCCAGACGGCCCCGCCACCACACCCGCAGCCCGAGGTCTCGCTCCACCTGCACGGCCGAGCCGGGCCGCCAGAGGTCTCGGTCGTCTGGCGATGCGACCTTGCGCCCGACGACCCCGGCACCTGGACCGAAACCATCGCCTTGTGCCCTCCGGTGAGCGCCGAGATGCTCCAGGCGCCACTTTGGCGAGTGCGCGCCTGGCTCGCGGAACGGCCGGCGGCGGATTATGAAGCGCGTGCGGCGGCTAGCGACGAAGGCGACGTCGAGGGCGCGGGCGAGGAACCGGAGACCCGAGCGGCGGCGATCCGCCGGTGCCTTCTCTGGCGCGGGCGCGATCGCTCGCGAGTGGCGAGAACGGCAGACGACATCGCTCCCGGCGACGTCGTCGTGGTACCCGCCGCCTACGGGATCGCCGGGCTCGGGCAGGCCACGAAGGCCAAGGCCCTGGGAGACGAAGGTCTCGATCTCTGGGAGCCGGCCCGTGCGGGTGTCGGTCATCCCGCCGCGGTACGGTTGCACCCCGCTGTGCTCGCGCCCTGGCTCGCCTGCTCCCCGCTCGCCGAACTCTTGGCTGTCGCGACCTCCCGCGCCTGGGACCGGGAGGAGGTGCAGGACGCCATTCAGGCAGTTTTGGATTACGAACCCGAAGGCGAAGACGCGCCGCCGAAGCCACCCGACTGGTGGGTCGAGCTCCTGCGCCGCGCGCGCCACGGGCGCTTCGAGGATCATCCGGCCGGCGGACTGGTGCTCGTCGCTCGCGCCACCCCCGGTGCGCGCCGCGCCGCCGAGCCGGATCTCTTTGCCGATGACGACGATCTGGCCTCGGCGGAAGATTGCGAAGTCACGCTCGGCGACCACACGGCCTCGGTCGCGCGCGCAGCCGTCAAGCTCGCAGAACGTTGTCTGCCCGCCGGCTTCCGAGACGCGTTCGAGCTTGCCGCCCGCTGGCACGACAGCGGCAAACTGGACGCGCGCTTCCAGCTCCTGTTGCATCATGGCGACGAAGTGGCCGCGGCCCTCTCGGCGCAGCCACTTGCCAAGTCCGCCTCTGTGCCCCTCTCCCCGGCCCGTCGCCGCACCATTCGCGAGGCGAGCGGCCTGCCGGCCAACTTCCGGCACGAGATGCTGTCGCTGCAACTGGCCGAGCGGTTCGCAGAGCTGCCCACTGACGACGCTCTGCGCGACCTGGTACTGCATCTGGTTGCCGTGCATCACGGTCACGCGCGCCCGTTCGCCCCGGTAGTGGACGACCCATCTCCGCCCGGAGTGTCGGGGCCGCTGGGGACGGTGCATATCGCGCTGGGAGCGGAGGCCCGTGCCGCGCTCGTTCCGTCTCATCGCATCGATTCCGGGGCCCCCAAGCGGTTTTGGCGGCTCACCCGTCGCTATGGCTGGTGGGGCCTGGCGTATCTGGAAGCGGTTTTCCGTCTGGCCGACTGGTACGGCAGCGTTTTCGTAGTCCGGTCTGATTCGAATCGGGAGAGCGCACCATGGTCGAACGCCGTTTCGAACTCTGCGGCCTAGACGGGGCCAATCCTTTGGGGTTCCTTGCGGCCCTCGGTACCCTGGTCACGCTGCACCGGAGCGGGGTCGGCACCGCGCGACTTTGGTGGGAGCGTTCGACTCGTTGGGTGCCCATTCTCGAGGGCGTCCCCGTCGAACGCGAAGAGGACGACTCCGCCAAGGGGGAGTTGGCGCTAAGGATCGCCGGCGCGCTGCGGGGCCGTCACGTGGCCGAGGCGGCTGGGGAGGAACGCCGCATCGCTCAAAAGGCGATGGAGGACGCAAAGACGGCGATCAAAAAGAAGCGGGACGAGCTCAAGCGGCGAGGCCTCCGCGGGACGGAGCGGGCCGAGGCGATCGAGCTGGAACTCGCGCCGCTCGAACGCGACTACGAGGAAAAACGGCGGCGCTGGCTCGCGGCGCTGCGGGACGCCGTGCCGCGCCCGGAGCTCGCGCTGGGCAAGCGGATCGAGGACGCGGGTTCCGAGGAATATCGGGAACTCGCGGAGGCGATTCTTGCCGGCAGCGACGGCAGCAGCCGCGACGCGCTCGATCTCCTCGCCGCGTTGGGCAGCGATGCTTGCGTAGACAGGAACGGCCGCGTCGAGGCCACGCCGTTCGAATTCACTGCCGGCAGTGGCCACCAGTTCTTCCTTAATGACGTAGGCCAACTCATGGAGAAGGTGACGCCGGAGCTGATTTCAAACGCTTTGTTCGAGCCGTGGAGCTATCGGGACGAAGGTCTCTCCCTGCGCTGGGATCCCGTCGAGGACAGGCGGTATGCCTTGCTCGACCGCGACCCCACGGACAGCAAAAACAAGCCGCGCACGGTGTGGATGGCCAACCTCCTCGGCTATTGCGGCCTAGCGCTGTTTCCGGCGGCGCCAGCCGGGCGCCGTCTTGCCGCTTCCGGGTGGAGCGATGACGGGGGCTCGCAGTACTTTACGTGGCCTCTCTGGACCCATCCAGTGAGCCTGGACGTCGTGCGCTCTTTAGTCCAGCTGTCCGAGCTGGTGCGCGAGCGGCCCAACCTGGCTGTCCTTGCGCCCCGTGGTATCATTGCGGTCTATCGGGCGCCGCGGATCGTCGTTGGTTCGGCGGCGAACAAGAAGCTGAACTTCACGTCCGCGCGGCAGATCGTCGGGTTCACGCGACCCGTCCCCGCAGCCGCCCCGAGAGGCCCAGCCGGACGCAGCCAACCCGGCGCTCACTTTGAGGTGCGAGCGCCGGAGTGACGTTCGAATGCCGAGAGCCGCTCGATGCTCCCTAACTAGATGCCTTGAGGGGACTTCGCTGTCGGAGCTGGCCGGTAAGCGTGCAGACGTCTTGCCTCCGGCTGGGCAGTCCTCGCTGTGGCGCGTGCAGGTCTTTGACAACAGCACACTTCTCGGGCCGGCTATTTCCGCGACTACTTAGTCGCGGCCCCATTGAAGCGAGTTGCAGATAGTCCAACCGCTCGCTGATGCGCGGATTTCCGCGACTACTTAGTCGCGGCCCCATTGAAGCGAGTTTGTCAAGGACACGCTGGACGAGGCGGTGGCATTTCCGCGACTACTTAGTCGCGGCCCCATTGAAGCCAGATGCGGCGGCCCTTCAGCACGGCTGCCGCTGTATTTCCGCGACTACTTAGTCGCGGCCCCATTGAAGCGGCCCGCGCACCTACGTCTCGCACATGGATGTCGCATTTCCGCGACTACTTAGTCGCGGCCCCATTGAAGCTGGCGGTGGTCGATGAGGAGAGCGCCGGAGCCGACATTTCCGCGACTACTTAGTCGCGGCCCCATTGAAGCACCGGGAGATCCGAAAGGAAATCTGATTGATGCTCCTATTTCCGCGACTACTTAGTCGCGGCCCCATTGAAGCCCCGACAGCCGCCACCCGGTCATGCGCGCGCGCGCCAAGGCCGATTTCCGCGACTACTTAGT
This sequence comes from Burkholderiales bacterium, assembly GCA_035560005.1. Lineage (NCBI taxonomy): Bacteria > Pseudomonadati > Pseudomonadota > Betaproteobacteria > Burkholderiales > Burkholderiales bacterium. Next base: position 26,799 of record DATMAN010000008.1, read on the forward strand.
CGCGGCCCCATTGAAGCATGCGGACCCTCCGCGCACGTTAGCTCGTCTGCGAATTTCCGCGACTACTTAGTCGCGGCCCCATTGAAGCGTCGGTCGAGGCGAGGGCGACCGGCCCGTGCAGGTCATTTCCGCGACTACTTAGTCGCGGCCCCATTGAAGCCGCGGCTGAGCCGGTCTGATCCGTGTCAGCCGCCACATTTCCGCGACTACTTAGTCGCGGCCCCATTGAAGCCAGGCCGCCGTCGAGGAGCTCCAGCGCCGCTTAGCCATATTTCCGCGACTACTTAGTCGCGGCCCCATTGAAGCGAATCGCCCGACGGCTATCTGTTCGGCCGTTGGACATTTCCGCGACTACTTAGTCGCGGCCCCATTGAAGCTCACCCACAACCACCCGCGGGGCTTCTCGTTCTCGCCGATTTCCGCGACTACTTAGTCGCGGCCCCATTGAAGCAGGTAGAGCCGCCGGAAGGCATTCTGCGCGCCCGGAAATTTCCGCGACTACTTAGTCGCGGCCCCATTGAAGCAGGCAGCAATCATGACCGACATCTCCCCGCTCGGCGTATTTCCGCGACTACTTAGTCGCGGCCCCATTGAAGCCGGTCCGGGTCCGTCGAGAGCGCCTTGAAGGCCAGCATTTCCGCGACTACTTAGTCGCGGCCCCATTGAAGCGCGATGATCTGCCCGCCGGCGAGCGCCTGCTCGAGAATTTCCGCGACTACTTAGTCGCGGCCCCATTGAAGCGCCCCCCAGCGGTGGCGGTGCCGCCGCTGCGAGGCCATTTCCGCGACTACTTAGTCGCGGCCCCATTGAAGCGAGTGGGGACTGCTCAGCCGCGAGTCGTGACTTCAGAAATTTCCGCGACTACTTAGTCGCGGCCCCATTGAAGCGGGTGTCTGGATCTTGGCTATGGCGGTATCGTCCAAATTTCCGCGACTACTTAGTCGCGGCCCCATTGAAGCCCATCCTCTTTTCCCCCCTTCACCATCCATCGATATTTCCGCGACTACTTAGTCGCGGCCCCATTGAAGCTACACGGGCTGGACGAACGCCGAGCACCAGCGCGTATTTCCGCGACTACTTAGTCGCGGCCCCATTGAAGCGAATCTCCATCGCCGTCCTCCTCCGCCTACCGCAGCCATTTCCGCGACTACTTAGTCGCGGCCCCATTGAAGCAACGCGGCGATCGAGCAGGCGCGGCAGAAGATCGGCATTTCCGCGACTACTTAGTCGCGGCCCCATTGAAGCCTCTTCAGCGCGAGCGGCTGGTCGGCGAGCGACAGCTATTTCCGCGACTACTTAGTCGCGGCCCCATTGAAGCGTCGAGTTCGCGCAAGTATCGTTCCCGCCAGTAGATTTCCGCGACTACTTAGTCGCGGCCCCATTGAAGCCCCGCTCGCATCGCGCAGCAGCGTCTCGACCGCGAATTTCCGCGACTACTTAGTCGCGGCCCCATTGAAGCCGTAGGGGGTCACGGGCGCACCGGCACGGCGCTAGCGATTTCCGCGACTACTTAGTCGCGGCCCCATTGAAGCTACGCGCGCAACGCGACGTGGCTCATGCGGCGCTCGAATTTCCGCGACTACTTAGTCGCGGCCCCATTGAAGCGGATTCCGGGTCGTCGCTCGGGGTCGGGTCATGTATATTTCCGCGACTACTTAGTCGCGGCCCCATTGAAGCCGACGCGATCATTCCGGCGCTGGCGCCCGCGCCCGACGCATTTCCGCGACTACTTAGTCGCGGCCCCATTGAAGCATGACGATGGCGCCGGTCTCGTTCGTGCCCGCCGCGGATTTCCGCGACTACTTAGTCGCGGCCCCATTGAAGCTGAGTCTTGATACGGTCCAGTGGGACCATCGTGTCCATTTCCGCGACTACTTAGTCGCGGCCCCATTGAAGCACGTCGGTCCAGTAGTCGACGACGACGGGCACGAGCCGATTTCCGCGACTACTTAGTCGCGGCCCCATTGAAGCACCGGATCGGGCAGCGCGACGCCCGCGAGGCTCGTCTATTTCCGCGACTACTTAGTCGCGGCCCCATTGAAGCGCGGGGCTCTTCGGCGGCGGGGGCGGCGGGCTCGGGCTGCCATTTCCGCGACTACTTAGTCGCGGCCCCATTGAAGCCCGAGGCGGCGGCGCGCGACGGCGTGGCGGTCCTCGCCATTTCCGCGACTACTTAGTCGCGGCCCCATTGAAGCCTGCAGCTCGGGAATCTGATCGCGGTCGTAGTCGAATTTCCGCGACTACTTAGTCGCGGCCCCATTGAAGCCGCGCGTGGGCGGTCGACCCCGCCACCCGCGAGCTGATTTCCGCGACTACTTAGTCGCGGCCCCATTGAAGCTGTTCGACCGCCCGGCGGATAGCGTCGCTGAGCAGCATTTCCGCGACTACTTAGTCGCGGCCCCATTGAAGCGCGGACCGCCGCGGGACGCGCGAGCTGCGCGAGCTGGATTTCCGCGACTACTTAGTCGCGGCCCCATTGAAGCTTCGGCGCGCTCGCCGTCGCAGTCAGTCGGGTCGGGATTTCCGCGACTACTTAGTCGCGGCCCCATTGAAGCCGTTCTGGCGCACGGACGAGGGCGCGGAGAACCCGGATTTCCGCGACTACTTAGTCGCGGCCCCATTGAAGCCCTCTCTTTCTGGGGGTCCGCCCCCCGGCAGGTCATTTCCGCGACTACTTAGTCGCGGCCCCATTGAAGCGGAACCCCGGGCTGTGCGGTCGGCGGGGGCTGCTCATATTTCCGCGACTACTTAGTCGCGGCCCCATTGAAGCCAGCGCCTTGAGGCCGAGCGCCGCGGTGCCGAGCGCCGCATTTCCGCGACTACTTAGTCGCGGCCCCATTGAAGCCGGGCTGAGCCGAGGGTCATTACGTGCTTCCCCCGGATTTCGCGACTACTTAGTCGCGGCCCCATTGAAGGGCCAGGGGCGCACGCGTATCCTGGGGCGGGCGGGGATATTTCCGCGACTACTTAGTCGCGGCCCCAGTGAAGGGGTGTCGCTCCTGCGCGCCCTTGGGTTACCGTCCGAATTTCCGCGACTACCTAGTCGCGGCCCGATTGAAGCGCGCTGGGCGACAGGGGCAGGTCGCCCTACGCCGCGGCATTTCAGCGACTACTTAGTCGCGGCCCCATTGAAGCTTCCTCTTCGCAGTGCCCGGCGCGCGCGCCGTCGCACATTTTTGCGACTACTTAGTCGCGGCCCCATTGAAACCAGCTGGGCCACGGGTGGCATACATGGCCGCCGTGAATTCCCGCGACTACTCAGCCGCGGTCTCACTGAAGCACCGTCGATCCGGACGCGGAAAGGAGACGCCCGCGGATTTCCGCGACTGCTCACTCGCGGCCACGCGGGCAAAGCACGGGTCTCAATTCCCTGAGAGGATCAGGCACAGGCGGCCTCACACCGAACCGGTTCGGTGACGCCGCCATCTCGTCTGCAGTAGATGGGCCACGAAAAGCAGGTGGTGAGCGCCAGCCAGGTTCACTGACGGCACCGCTGACCCACCCCGCCGCGGCCCGGGGCCTACGCGTCCAGGCAGCGCCGCACGGTCTCGAGCAGCCGCTCGGCAGGAAAGGGCTTCTGCAAAAAATTCTCGCCGTCGCGCACGCCGGCCTCGCGCTCGGCGACGGCGGCGCTGTACCCGCTCATGAAAATGACCTTCAGCCCGGGCCGCTCGGCCCGCAGCCGCCGCGCCAGCTCGTGCCCGCTCACCCCGCCGGGCATCACCAGATCGGTCACCACCAGCGCCACGCGCTCCCGGTGCGCACGCCACACCTCCAGCGCCTCGACGCCGCTGCCGGCCTCCACCACGCGATAGCCGTGCCGCGCGAGCACGGTCCGCGTCACCTGCCGCACGGCCGCGTCGTCCTCGACGAGCAGCACGGTCTCGCTCCCGCCCGGCACCCGCCGCTCCCCCCCGACCGGCGCCTCGTCGGCCAGCGCCGGCGCCGCCGGCAGGAACACCTGAAACGTCGCGCCGCGCCCCGGCTCGCTCTCCACCTCCACCCACCCGTGCTGCTGGCGCACCACCCCATAGACCATCGCCAGCCCGAGCCCGGTCCCCTTGCCGGGCTCCTTCGTCGTGAAAAACGGCTCGAAGATGCGCGGCAGCACCTCCCGCGGAATCCCCACCCCGGTGTCGCGCACGCGCACCCACACGTACGCCCCGGGCCGCGCCTCGGGATGCCGCGGCCGCTCGCCCACCTGCTCGGCGCCGGTCTCGACGAACAGCCGGCCCCCCTCGGGCATCGCATCGCGCGCATTGACGGCCAGATTCATCAGCACCTGATCCAGCGTCCCCACATCCGCGCGCGTCCAGAGCGGCCCGGGATGCAGGTCGAGCTGCAGCCGGATGTCCTCGCCGATGATGCGCTGCAACAGCTTGGCGACGCCCGCCACCACCTCGTTGAGATCCAGCACGCGCGGCTGCAGCACCTGCCGGCGGCTGAAGAGCAGGAGCTGGCGCGTCAGCCCCGCCGCGCGCTCCGCCGCCGTCCGGATCTGCGCGAGACTCTCGCGCACCTCGCCCGGCAGGCCGTCGGCCTCGGCCGCCAGCTCCGCCTCCATCAGAATGCTGGTGAGGATGTTGTTGAAATCGTGCGCCACGCCGCCGGCGAGCTGCCCGATGGCCTCGAGCCGCTGCGCCTGCCGGAGCTGCTCCTCGAGCTGGCGCCGCTCGGTGATGTCGCGCGCCACCCCGACGATGCGCTCCACCTCGCCGGCCGCGTTGCGCACGGGAAAGGCCCGATCGCGCACCCAGCGCACGCGGCCGTCGGGCCGCACGATGCGATACTCCTCGTCGTAGAGCCCCGCCGCCTGCCGCGCCGCCGCGGCACGCGCGACGCGCTCGCGATCCTCGGGATGCACGGCCTCCAGCCAGCTCCCGGGCGCGTCGTACAGGCTCCGGCACGACCGCCCCCACACCCGCTCGTAACCGGGACTCACGTACAGCAGCTTGCCCGCGCGCGGATCCTGGATCCAGAACACGTCGTCGATCGTCTCGGCGAGCTCGCGGAAGCGCTCCTCGCTGGCCCGCAGCGCGTCCTCGGCGCGCCGCCGCTCGGTCACGTCCACCATCAGGCCGCGCAGCTTGACCGGCCGCCCGCCTTCCACCACCACGGTCACGATGTCGTGCAGCCAGACGATGCGGCCGTCGGCGGCGATCATGCGGTACTCGAACTCGTGATCGCGCTTCTCGGCGACGCAGCTCGTGCAGAAGCGGACGGCCCAGTCGCGGTCGTCGGGATGGACGTGCCGCACCCAGAAGTCGGGCTCCTCGGTCCAGCGCGCGACGGGATAGCCGAGCAGCCGCTCCGCCTTCGGGCTCACGAAGGTGAAGCGCCACGTCGCGGCGTCGGCCTCCCAGACGATGCCGTCGACCGAATCGACGAGGGCGGCGAGCTGCTCCTGACTGCGGCGCAGCGCATCCAGCGTGCGCCGGCGCTCGGTGACATCGAGCGCGGTCGCGAGGCCGCAGCGCTCGCCGCCGACTTCGATGACGTCGAGGTTCACCGAGAAGGTGCGCCGCTCGCCCGACTTCACCCGGAGATCGAACTCGCGCTCGCGGATCCGTCCCTCGCGCTCCAGCTCCGCGAGAAACGCCCGGTAGCCGTCGGGATCGGGCGGGTAGAGGCCCAGCTCGAGACCGGTGCGGCCGACGGCCTCCTCCCGGCCGAAGCCGAAGGCGCGCTCCCAGGCCTCGTTGACGTTCAGGATCACACCGTCGGCGAGCCGCCAGAGCGCGGCGGCGAAGGCGGCCTTGTCGAACAGCGCGGCGAAGGTACGCTCGCTCCGGCGGAGCCGCTCCTCGGCCGCCTTCCGATCGCTGACGTCGCGCGTGATGCCGAGCAGCGCCACGACGCGCCCCTCGGCGTCGCGCAGCGGCGTGGCGTGGGTCTCGAGCCAGCGACGCCCGCCCTTCAACCCGACGATCTCGAACTCGAGCCGGGCCGACTCGCCCCGGAACACGCGCGCGGTCAGCTCGCGGACGGCAGCGCGATGCGCCTCGACGACGAGCGGATAGACAGAGCGCCCGCGCACCTGCTCGATCGACTCGGCCTCGACCATCCGCAGGCCGGCCGGATTCATGTCGAGCAGGGATCCGTCCGCCGCCATCAGCTTGACGCACTCGGGCTCGGTCTCGAGGATGACGCGCAGCCACGCCTCGCGCGCCACCGAATCGCGGCCAAAGGCGGGGGGAACCAGCGCGGCCGCCGACTCGCGGCGGGCGGGACGCCGCGCTGCGGATGGGTCGGGCGAGGAACGGCGGCGAGGCATCGAGCGCTCTATTCTGACCTGCCGGCACGCCCGGTGTCATCGCCCGCCGGCCCTTCCCGCGCGGCGATTCGCAGCACTATACAGTTCTGCTCCGACCCTGGGGCCGCCGGAGGCCGGCCGCGCGAGGCGCGCGCCGCCCGCCCTCTCAGCGCTCGGCCGCGCGCGGCACGGGCACGCGATCCTCGCGCCCGATGGCGGCGCGCAGCTCCTCGAGGAGGAAGATCGGCTTGTCGGCCACGTAGGCGAGCTCGCGGCTGAGCGAGCGGCGCGAGGTGACGACGTAGACGCGCTTGCCGCGCGAGCGCAGCAGCTCGACCGCGCGCTCGAAATCGCCGTCCCCGGAGAGCAGGAAGGCGACGTCGTAGTTGCCGACGGTGTTGAGCATGTCGAGCACGATCTCGGTGTCGACGTTCGCCTTGATGATCCGCTCGCCGGTCTCCTCGTCGCGGATCACCTTCACCGGCTTGCGCCGGACGATGTAGCCGGAGTGGGAGAGGAAGTCGAGGAAGCGCTGCTGCAGCGGATCGGTGGCGGTGAAGTCGGCCAGATAGTAATACGCGGCGTAGCAGACGGCATCGCCGACGAGGAACTCGCGCGCCTTGCGGTAGTCGACGAAGTAGCCGGCCTCGCGGCAGGCGTGATCCATGTTGGCGCCGTCGACGAAGAGCGCGACGCGCTCGCCGGACCGGAGGATGCGGCGAGGGTCGGGCGGCACCGGCGCGGGCGCGACCCTCGACTCCGGCGCCAGCGACGACAGCGGCGCCA